>JACQXV010000132.1:0-15734 GCA_016208715.1 Candidatus Woesearchaeota archaeon
GATCGCTTATTTTGTTGCAATTGGGAATTATGGTTTTGTCTTCAAACACAGCTCCGTCGATGCACAAACCCCCAACACTTGGCTTTAATGTTGCGGAGGTCAATCCCTATAAGCGACAGGGAACCCTCTTGCAGATGGCGCGGGTAGCACAAGGCAAAAGCCGCGAGGAAATTGCAACAGAATTGAATGTTTCCAGTGAGGCTGTTCGGCTTTGGGAGACAGGTAAGCGAACGATCGACGGGGTGATGTTGGGGCAATTAGCGATCGCGCTCAACCAAGACGTGAATCTATTTTTGAGCTAGAGGAGGATGCGTTGATATGTTTTTGAAAAGCTTTCTAGAAAAAATAGGTTTTTTGAAAAAGCCAAAACATGCATGGTCGGAACTATGTCAAGGAGGTGTAGTTCGGAGAACAATAGCAGCAGGTACGACGCTTCAAAAAGTTCAGACGGGAAAGTTATGTCAAATACCGTCTGGCGTTTCTCAGAAAGAAATGAGGAAAGGAGATTGCCTAGTTCTGTGGGATAACACTTCTACTCCATCTTGGGAGTTGATAGGAGAGCTGGAGTCTGTCGGCGATTCATTTTAAGTTGAATCATGAGCGAAGACTGGCAACCAATTCAAACAGCGCCTCACGATGGGTCTGAAGTGTGGGTGCGATCGAAAAATGGCGCGGGTATGTGGCAAACTCCGGGCATATCTCGATATGTCAAAAATACCGTGGTTGAAAATCCCGCCATCACTCATTTTTGGTCTTGCCAGTCAGACGAGGCTGGACATCCTATCAATATGTATTTTCAGCCGATTGAGTGGAGTCCTCAATTGACAAAAAAGAACGCAAACAGAGGACTTGTTTCGTGGCTTAAACGACTCATCGGAGTTGAGTGATGCGATCGTGCTGAACCGGGATGTCAATTTGTTTTTGAGTTAGTAAATCTTGAGTCAGCCATCGTACTTGTGGAGCGAAGCGGAATAGGGGGGAAATATTCTATTTCAACCGCCCTGGAACCGATCGACAGGGGGGTGGAGAGGGTGGCATTGCTCTATTTATCGGGAACGCAGTAGTCTCGTGCAACAGTGTCGTAAGCATCCACGATTTCCTCTGCCAGCTTACAAGCCACATCAACTGTCATGTTGGTGAAACTTTCTTCAGTAAACCCATCGCTATTGGGACGATAGACAAATGGTATACTGTCTCGCAATTCTTCTGGGAATTCCTCAGCCTGGAGAGGAGCAAGCTCTAAAGAGGCATAGTAAAGTCTTTTTTGAATGCTGTCTGTTCCTCTTGCAAGGCAACGTACAGCTTTATACAATCTTTCCCAAGTTGTATGAGTTCGATAGCTCATTCTTGTATCCTTCAAAAAATTATCTTGCTCTTTGTAGTATGTAAGCTACATCAACGACATACTTTGAATACGCGTGTTCAAGCTAAAAGTATTGACATACAAGCGTTCTACGATTTTAGCTATAAATATGTTCGATCGACAATCACCCTTATCCGACAGGCTGTCGGTTGTCTAATGTTGTAAATCACCGAAGTTGAATGGATGGGCGATCGCTGGACACTGGAGAGAGCATGAATCTGTACGAGATCAGGAATGGGTCTGTAGGTGAGAGCTACGTCCGAGTGTATTGCTGGGCAAAGTCCGAAGAACAGGCGTTAGAGTTGGGGCGCAAGAAATTCGTCGGTTCCTCTGAGCTTGACATCAAGCTGCTGTTCTCAGAGTCAGATGATGAGTTTTGCACAGAGCCAAGCGACAGTGGTTTTGATGTCAATTTGTTTTTGAGTTAGGCAACAGCCTGTCGGATATCTAATGCTGCAAATCACCAAAGTTGAATGGATGGGCGATCGCTGCGACGCTAGCTTGCAAGAAAAGCATTTAATCTCAGCGCTGAGAAATAACGTGGAACTAGAGATTCAGAAAATCATGCTGACTAGAAGACCTCCAGAGCTTTACTGTGACGAACTTCAATATTTTGGTGAGGTGCTCTGCGAGAAAGGAGATGTCCTGCTGTATCCCACCAAGAAAACCATTGACGAGGCTCAAGAGATATTCAGGGGATTGGTGAGAGCGATCGCTGTTCTTGCTTTTGTGAAGAGCGGTGTTGAGGTTTTTGGGTATCGATACGAGGCGGCAATCGATGGTCGCAGCAAAACCTGATTGCAGTGGTCAGAGATTTGGTTCGCTGACTGTAATTCGTAAGACCGACATCACGCACACCGATCGTGGCGGCAAAAAGAAGCTATGGGAGCTGCAATGTGACTGCGGCAAAATCATCGCTATTCCTCGCAGCTATTTCGATCGCGTCCGTGGTGGTCAGAGGTCGTGCGGATGTATGCAGCGAACGTCTGGCAACAGTGGCCGTAAACGGCAAGACATTACGGGACAGCGGTTTGGTTCATTGGTGGCAATCGCCCCACTAGAGGAGCGGGTTTATGATAGGCCGTCGTGGCTGCTTCGATGTGATTGCGGCAATGAACGAAAGCTGCCGCTTAAACATTTATCCAAGATTAAAAGACCGAGCTGTGGCGATCGCAATTGCGGTTATAGGCTGCACTACCCGCCGACACCGAACCCCTACCCTGAAGATGCTGGGGCGATCGCTGCCAAGTATTTACGATTTACCAAGACGCGAGGAAGTTATTTAGATCAGGGGATTGAAGATGAGCGAACCGAGCGCTTGAGGTATTCGCCAGTTGTTGTTTTCTGGAGGCGAAAAGTAGAGCAATGCGGAGGGCTTTTGTATGATAGTCAAGGCAGGAAAAATAGCATAGGTGACAAGATGACCGACTTAACATCTCAAAATTATCCGGTAATCGAGACATCGGAGAAAAGTATGTTGCCTATGGTTGAGCGATCGCCGCGACGGTTGAAATTTAGACGCTGTTGACTCACCCTAAAAACCTCTTCAATATCCGCTGCGGCAACGACTTCAAAATAGACTGCTGTAACGGCTGCGGCTGACGCTGAACCATCTGCTGCAACACAACCGATCGCACCTCTTCCAACTTCACCCCATCACCAAAATAGAAGCCTGGATCAGCTACAGGATACAACTCCTTCTCTATCCGAATAGCTGGAATCTCAACCGATCGCCCATCTGGTAAAACATAGGGAAGTCGATCGCTCAACTCAAAGTATCCCTCAACAGGGGTAGGAACCGATCGCCAGCGACAGGTGCAGTTATAGCCGCTGGGCAACATGAACTTGCTCCAGAATGGATCATTACCATCAAACACTTTGCCGTCTAGGGCTAGGTGGTGATCTCTGGGGACGAGGGGCGATCGCGCTGCTCCATGTACCCACTCCAGCCCTGGTCTGCTGGGATCTCGCTGTTGCTGCTGAGCCGCTGTGTAGGTCGATCGCAGGTTAGTAGAAGTTGTCACGTTAGCCCGCCATGCCGCGCCGTTTTTGGGTTGCCAGCCGTAGCGGGTTGCCACCTGCTTAAAATCATCGGCAAACTGATTGAAGCCGCTGCCTTGGGTGCGATAGCGATCGACTGCTGCTTTAAAGTCCGTGAGCATGTCAGCGATCGTGATTTTGGCTAGAGCCGTGCCCCAATCCTGCTGATCTTCCTGAATGGTGGAGGTGGCTTTAGAGGTGAGGTTGAGGGCTTTGCGGAGAGAGGCGATCGTGCTTTGGAAGAAGTTAGGCATCGTCTTCTGTGTCAGCTTCCTCAGCCGTATCAGCCTGCTCTGCCTCATAGGCATCTGCAATTTCATCACCAAACGTTAAGCGGATGTCTTCAGGAGTGCGATCGCCAAACTTGCCATCTGAAACAGGGTTTCTCTTTTTTGTTTCAACAACAGTCCATCCAGGTTCTGCCAAAAACGCCTCAAGATCGGAGTCTATGTCAGCTCTGTCGTTTTTATCTGATTGATTAGGACTCATCAAGTTCAACCTCTATAATTTTTCCCTTTCGATTAACCGATCGGACGGAGTATTTAGCACCTTTAGGGATAAGGACTTCAGCCTCTTGGGGATAATCACTAATATTTTGAATAGAGACTCCCGACTTGTTTTTTATTTTAAACAGCACTCCGTGACCCTTGGGAGGATTGTCCTTAAGCGCGCCCTCGCCCGTGGCAAACAACCTTGCTATTTCTCTATCGCTAGAAGAACTCGAAATCGCTTCCAGTGAGAATCCATCGTCTATGGACTTCAGGAAAGCGTTGCGATCTTGGGTTGAGCTGAAATTCATGCCTCTATACACCTCTCCCGAAAAAGGAGGCGCATTCTCAATGTATCTATTGATATTTTCAATATGATCGTTGAAGGTGTTAATGCTGTCTTGGTCTAAATCTGTCGCCAGTCCACGCTGAACGCTTCTAATCTCCTTGTAGGAGGTTCCCGTGAACTCTATGATTGAGTCTTTTGCGGCTTGAGCCTGATCGGTGGTTATTCCAGCATTTTTAGCCATTGTCTCAATTTGTGCTTCAACGCCAAAAACCTTTCCTCGTCGCGCAGCTTTAACATTGCCATCAAAGTACTTATCTATATTGGTCTTGAAGGTTTTTTGGGAAATCTCCGTTTCCTTCCTCTCTCCAAGAGATGAGGATGTAGCTGTGAACTTAAAAGTACCATCAGGCTGCTTTTGGGCGGTCAAAGATAGCCTGACCGTTTTGGGGATGTCTTCATGCCCACCCTCAGGCTTTCTTGGAGACTCCTCAGCCTTATCGCTGACAGTTGATTCGACTTTAGCCACTCTAGCCGACTCAGAACCTGTCGTTGCTTTAGCTTTAACCGCGATCGCCTCCACCCCTTGAGCCTGAGCCGGAGTCGGCTTGTACCGACAATTCAGTTTCCCGTTCTGGCATTTCCCCCCGCACTGCATATTACCAGGCTTACAGTTGAGCCTCTTCCCTGCCTTGGCTGACTTGCTCACCGCAAACTCGATCGCCCCTAGCCAATCTGCATCATTCGCCTCATCAAATTCCGCCATTTCAGGCGCAACAGTTTGAACGGGAATCAGTTTGTAATCCCAAGCGTTAGGCGACATGGTGAACTGATAAAACTGACTTTTTGCAAGGTTCAGCTTCTGCTCAGCTTTGCCGCTGAAGGTGCTGCTATCGGGATCTAGGGTCAGGTCAAACACGCGAGTAATTCTGCCCGCCTCAGACTCTAAGAGGTTCCGAACCTCTTCTAAAATCGCTGAGTCAGTCACAGTCGCAGGATCGGCAAAGCTGACAGATCCCAGCCTCATCTGCTGCCATAGTTTACCCAGTTCCACAAACGCCTGCGTCCGCTCGGTTAATAGCATTCGATCGCCCCTCTACACTAAGTGACTGAATTATCCGAAATCTCTGGGTCATACTCGTTCAACAGTGCCTCACCCTCGACTATCTCTATGCCGTACTCAGGCAGGGCTTTTAAGGCATAGTCCAGGTCGATCGCCGTTGTTGCCTCCAGCTTAAACAAATGCCCGAACGCGCCATATCCTTTTGCCAAATCCGCTCGAAGTCGCTCAACTAAGATCGCCATAAATCTTGCCCACATAGGGGTTAACGAAGTGATCCGGCTTGGCTACTTCGTTGTCTCGATAGCTGGATATGCCAGTCATCCTTGAGAGCTGCTGCACGCTCCCAGTAGCGCGGCTGTCTACCCACTGTCGCGCTGCATCTCCAATTCTAGGATTACTAAACTCTACGTGATGCCCCAGCTCATGATAGATAGTCTCAGGCTGAGTAAACGCCCCAATATTGACCCAACCGCCCTCATTGTCAGCAGAGGCGCGATCGGTCGTCTTTCTCATGTCAATCAGTGAGGGCAGCGATTGACCCGTAACCTGAAAGAATTGCTGAGCCGCATTTCTAGTTACGGTTTCCTGCTCCGCGATCGACGGTGCAAACTCTAAGTCATTCACTCGCTTCAGCGCTGCATCGCTAGTCATGCCGCGATCGAGTAACTGCTGCCTGAATGCCCGCATGTGCTTCAACCGGTCAAACTCAGAAGGCTCAGCAGAAAGCTTTGATTCTAAAGTTTTGGTTGCCTTGGCTCCATTGGCGAATAGGCTCTCTAGGCTGAACTGGCGATCGAGTCTCAGTTCTTCCTTGTAGCGACTGTTCAGGGTTTTGGCTAACTCTGGATTGTTCTTTTTCCAGTCGGCTAAGGTCGTTGAGCCGCGCTGATCTCCGTGAAGGCGATCGAATGCCTGTAGCTCGGTTTTGGCGCGATCGCTCCCACTTAGGGCAATCTGCTCCCGCTCATCCTTAATCGTTTTGGCCAATCGCTCAGACTCAATCCGACGCTCAATCCTCTTGCGGGTGGCAATTGCTAGCGCCTCGTCTGCCGCATCTCTGCCAGACTCCTTCCTGATGTCGTCATAGGTCTTCCCGTCTCGCAGCAGCAGGTAATCGATCGTTCCGGTTCTTCTGTCCTGAATTATCTGATTTCTCACCATTTGGTCGATATCAGAACCATCGGCCAGTTGGGGCGATCGCACCCCAACAACCTGTATCATCCCCTCAATCTTCTGTCGCTGCGCTGGGGTGTTCTCATGCCCGCAGTTGAGGCTACCGCTCTGACACTTACCTCCACACTGCACATTCCCCGGTTTGCACTTCAGCTTTTTACCCGCTGCTGCAAACTCGATCGCCTCTTCCCATTCCGCATCTTCAAAACTCTGCACCGCAGCCGAATCAATCAGCTTGTACACCGTCCGCTCTGGGGTCATGGTGAAGCCGTAATATTGGCTTCGTCCTAACGTTATCCGCTGCTCTGCCTTGCCTTTGAATGTCTGGGTATTGGGATCTAGCGTTAGCTCAAACACTCGGACGAGTTGACCCACTTCTTTAGAGAGGAGCGATCGCAACACCCTCAAGACATCCATATTCTCGACTGCAACTGGCTCAGCAAAAGATGGGTCATCTGTTTCAGGTCTGAGGTTGCCAGTTGCCACGATGAAAGCGACTTCCGATAAAACCCGCGCCTTAGCTTCTTCTGTCAGCATTATTTTTTGCCTCCCACGATCGCGGGCAGTTCGTCAACAAGCCGTTTATAGATATCGTCCTGAACCTTCTTCGGATTCTCGCCATTCTGTATTCGAGTCGCAGCTTCGTTAATACGATCGCCCACCTCTCCAGAAACATTTTTAAGTTGGTCAAAAATTGCCAGCACGCCCGCAGCCTCGCGCCCTATCTGCTGCGATCGCTCTACATCAATTAAATTGCCAGCCCTTGCCAAATCTTCTGCTGCTTTAGATTTACCTACCGTGCTGAACAACCGCTGTTCACGAGAGAGCCTTTGCCGGAACGATGAAATCAATGATGCCCGCTCCAGAGCGTTATTAATTTGCACATCGGATGAGCCGAACAAATCAAACTGAGTGCTTGTGGATTGGGTAGAAGCTTTGACGGTATCGGCCAACTCTTGAATCACATCATTTGTAATGCGCCTGCCTCGTGTTTGCGCTTTATCTACTAGGTCAACGAGCGATCGCTGTTGGTCATGGCTTAAGCCAGATTTGCCGATAATCACCGCTCTTTCGATTGGGATATCTCCATCGATCGCCTTTCTGAACAATCCGTCATCTAGACCGCTGAGCGCCAATCCGTCTTGAGAGATCTTCTCCCTCATGGGGATTCCCTTCGCCGCCAACTCCTCGCGAGTGATGCCAGAATCCCTGAAGAACTTGCCAGCATCTAAAGCATCTCCCCTGCCTTCTGCAATGTTGGTCAACGCCCCAACCGCCCGCGCCTCTTGGGGATCTTTGACATCCAAATATCGGACGGTCACTTGCTCTGCTCCCAATCGTTTAGCCAACGCTAGCCGATTATGACCGTTCACAACATAAGTTTTGCCGTCAGCAGGATCAAGCCAGACCTGGACAATCCCTGCAAGGTTAGGGTCGTATTTTTGGACTCCTGACAGCGATCCAACCTCACCCGTTTTGGTTAGCGCTCCAACAACCTTGTATTGAAATCGCTTAGGGTCTGCAACGATGTCACCGGGGTTAAGGTCTGCGACCGAACCAGGCTTAGGGGTTGGCGCGGGTTGAGTCGTGCCTGCTACAGCTCTAGCCTTTCGGAGAGACGATCGCACCATTCTTTTTTGTTCTGGGGTTAGGCCGTGATAGCAATTCTTTTTACCGTTCTGGCAGCGCCCACCACACTGGATGTTCCCCGGCTTGCAGTTGAGGGTCTTGCCCGATCGCACGTAAAACTCAGCTATCTCAAGCCAATCCTCATCCGACTCACCAAAGTTAGCAGACGGCTCAATCAGCTTGTAAACCATGCGATCGCGGTCAATCGTAAAGCCGTAGATCTGGCTTTTCGACAATGACAGTCGCTGCTCAGCCTTGCCCTTAAACGTGTCGCTGTCGGGGTCGATCGTTAGGTCAAACACTCGCTGCAAGACTCCAACCTCTTGAGCAAGGAGCGATCGCACTTCTCTCAAAACTTCGGGGTCAGTGACTGCGATCGACTCAGCAAAGTTCAACTCTTGGCAAAGTCGCCCTAATTCGGCAAAGGCTAAAACCCGTTCACTCAGCAGCATTCCGATCGCCTCTCTCTGCAAACATGCCCGCCAAATACCCTGCTGCCAGTCCCTCACCCAAGACGGTAGCGATCGCCCCATCGTCCATCTGCTCAAACAATTCGTATATCCCATCCGAGAATTGGCGATATTTCTCTTCGTCTGTTGCATCGCTGCTGGCGATGCGATCGATAAACTCCTGAATGGGTATCAGTGTGTCTGCATAGGCTTGTGAAAGGTCGGCATTGAGCTGTTGCTCGTAAACATCTAGATCGTCCGGCTCGGCGTGATTTGTCGGAGCTGGGCCAAGTCCTCTTTTGTTGGGGTTATAGCCTGGTGGTTCACCGTTAGGGCCGCTTCTAACCCAATCGCCCCTAGCTGCAATCTTGCGCTCTGCTTCAGTCAATGCGCGCACTTTCACAAGCTTGGCACCCCCACGCTTCAGCTTCTTTCTGGCCTCCTCAGCCGATCGCGCAATCACGCCAGTCCTGCGTCCCTCAAAAAAATAAAGCCTCCACTCTTCCTCTGCGTAGTCTGCATATTGAGCTAAATCAGAAGGGGCGATCATCTCTCGCCTGTAGGCCAATTCTGCTGCTTCGATGGAGCCATAGCCGACCATGATTTTAGATTCAACATCACCTGTCTTAGGGTCAATCTGCGTCACCTCATACAGGTTCTGGCTGCCCAGCGGCTCATCACTCAGCAATCCAGGGTGAATGTAGCACCGGAGGGCGCGATCGCCATGCTTCATGCCCTGAATGAATCCATAGCCGCTCTGGAGCTTCTTAGCGGTGCGGTACTGAGGGAAGCGAGTTTCACCCGGTCGATTTCTTACGCCTAGCCGCAAGCCGTTCCAGTCAAGATAGCGATTGACATGGGCAGCAAAATCGGCCTCACTCAGGTCTGTGACTTCAGGTGCAGGTGCAGACTCAGCAGCAGGCAGGGAGAATTCAGGGCCATACGTTTCCGTGATGTATTCTTGCGTCACCGATAGACCGATCGTATTAATCAAAATCACATCGGTCTGCACTCGGCTGCTACGATGCTCCTCTTTCGCCTTCTCCTGTTCAGCCTTGCGGCGATCGGCAAAAGTTTCTCGACGGACGATCGGCCCGTTGGCTTTGGGATAGTTGTATTTGCGTATCCATTCCCAAAACTGGGGCGCTAGCTGCTCATCCTGCGAGTTGCAGTCGCTGTCCACAACGTTTTCATTGCGGTTCTGAGCCTGCTGCACTTCTGCCCCATAGCTACCCGTATCCTTATCAGCGTGGGAACCCTGCCCCCAGATGGCACGGGTAATTTCTATGCCTGCCGTGTCATAGAGCCAAACCAGGATCTCATGCCCCCCAGACTTGGAGGCTTCCAGAAAATTGATTTTGAAGCCCTCAGTCGTGGATGCGTGAGCGTTGGGTGAGATTGCCCGCAACAGCCGATTAAATGCTGTGAGAACTGCTGCTTGCTCTGGATCTTTGGGGTCAAGATCTGCCGGATAAGTGCCGTGAGTTGGGGGTGAACCCAGGCGATCGCCCGTCAACACTCCCGACTTTAAAACCTCCTTGCGAATCTCATAGAACTTACGAATCTGCGCCCCAATACCATCGCAGGAGTAAGTGAAGAACCGATCTTTAGGGCAGCGCTCTCCATTGATGGGCGATCGCCTGGTCAGCAGCCGCAACTCATACCCATCCACCAACGCAATATCTTCAGGCTTCAGATCCTCATCGGTGCAGACAAAAACATCTTTGTTCTCAGGCTCAAAATAGCGGAAGGTGAATCGTCGCTGCGGTACAAATTCCAGACGAGGGACGATTAGAGTCTGCTTAGCAACCTCTTGAGTTTCGTTGCCTTGAGCATCTGTTTTGGTGACGGGGTAAATCACCTCACGCTCTTCAACATCTACCACCGCTTGAACCGCAAAGTCGAATATCAGTCCGGTCAGCAGGAAGTTTTTGCAAATCTTCTCATAGGGGATAACGTTGAACTCAAGAATTCGCTGAGCTGTATCTGCCGCATCCCGATCGATTTGCCGAATTGATGCAGGCTCCACAATCACCCGTCGCCCCAGCAGTGCTCCAACTCGTTCCCCTAATGGCCCACTAATTTGCGGCTCCAACAGCATCTCGCTGTATTTGTCGCAGTCCCCCGCAAGGCGATCGGTCAGATACCTTGAATTCTGAGATAGTTCAACGCCGCCAAAAATATAGCTGACCATGTTAGGGTCAGTTTTTGCAAGTTCTAATCTGGCCTGTAAGTCTAATGGCATGGCGTTGTTGCTACCAGGAAAGGCGATCGGCTGAGTTGCTCATCGTTCCACCCACACTATATCTCTTGGGCTTGAGAGTGAGCGCAACTTCTAGCTTTGCAAAACCTGCTGCCCAGCAAGTAATTGTGTCGTCATTGATATCATCACTTTCAACGATCGCTGCTCTCTTCAAAGCTGAGAAGTTTTTGGCCTCCTTAATGCCAATCCAGTCGGGTGGATAAATCACATCGCCAGACTCAACACTGTCAACGATGCGATCGGTGTTGACAATTTTGGATAGCTGGGAGGTTCGGACAACCTCAACATGCAGCTCAGCCATTTCAGAGGCTATCTGTTCGGCAATGACAAAGCCTCCATTGTCCGCTTCTACTGCTAGAAAGATTGCCTTGAATTTTCTGATCAACTGCATTGATTTTTTGCGGCAATAGAGCGGGCGCTTGTAGTTCTCCCTATACTCAGCAACCAGTGAGAACGGGGCTTTTGTAATATCCCAAATTTGGCACTCCCAAAAGTTCTGCCCACCATAGTTAGGGTCAATGCAGGCCATGTAAGAATGACCCGGTTGAGGTGCATCCAGCCATTGACCTACAGCGCATTTAGCAAAGGCTTCAGGTTCAAACAGGCTAGCTCCCTGCGTCGGCAAGCCTAAGTTATGCTCTCTCTGCGCCTGAGTGTTGGTTAGCTTCTTTTTGAGCCTTTGCTCTTCAACATAATGAGGGTTTGCACCATAAACCGGGTGGGCCTTGTGACCAATAATTATCTTGACCCAGCCGCCCTTGTCTTCCCACGCACAGAACCCAGGAATAGGCGGAATATTTTGCACCCTAGTGCGATTAACGTGCCCACCCGATCGAGCGATCGCAATCATCTCTTCAATATCTACATCGTCTGGGTTATCGCTCAACCCACGTTCAAAAAACCAGCTATCTAGCCCAACCGGGGGAATAGTGGAAACAATAAACGTTCGAGCGTCGGCTCCAACCATTTCTTGAGAGGGCGTTGAGGCGGCATACATCTCATCAACGATCGGGACAAACCCAGCCTCATCAAATAGCAAATCCCAGATTGACTCTAATCCGCGAGTGGCGTTGCTTGTGGACGGCCTAAAGTTAAGCTCACCTCCATTCTTCGGCTTCCTCACGCCAATGCTGTCAATCTCCCACTCAAACCCAGAGATTTTGGAGGGCATTCTCTCAACCCGCTTGCTGACCTTGTGAGCATCTTTTTCGGTAATGCTAAACACTGCCCCAGCGTAGGCAGGATTGCGCTTAGCGCGACACAACATCCAACAGATCAGCAGCTCGGTAACTCCAAGTTGCCTATCTTTCACAAGCCACATGCCGGGGTAAGCAGCAGCAAGCAGGGCGATCGCTACTTGGTAATCAAACAAGGGGTCAAACCGAATGAGCTTGACCCCTGACCGGATAACGCATTGTTTAGCAAAATCAATAAACTCGTCAACGCTAGGAGCTGGCGAAGGGAAAAGTAAAAGATCAGTTGTGTCCTGCGGTGAACGATCCGACAGGTAACGATCGCAACCTTTCCTCAATGACTGCAATCCCACCCGATATCACCTCTGCTTGCTCTGGAACTAAAACGCCATGATTGGCAAGAGCCTCTAATAATTCAAGTATGCTGCCCTGTTTAGGGTAAAGCTGCAATTTACGCATTAGCTTTTCTAGGGCAACGAGGCGATCGTACATAACCACCTCAATTTCAGTCGTTGTCTCAGTCTCAACCGTATCCCCTTCAATCCGAATCGTGCGAGTCTTGGTTTTAGTTTTGACTGACTTTAAAGCTGCCTTGCCGCGATCGGATAACTGATCTGAGGGGATGAGCTGAGCACCATCAGAGTCAAAGCTCATAACATCTGTGATGCGGGCATTAACAATCTGCACCAATTGGTGCAAGATGGCTGGAGGGTTTAGGTTTAACACTTCCCCTAGATAAGCCCGGATCTTCGCCTTTTTAAGCAATCGACTGGCTTGCCCCGAAGCGGTTGCGTCGCTGGACACGTTGTAACCTGCTTCTCTGACCGCATTGCCGCCATGTAGAGTTTTGGCGTAGTGCCAGCAAAAGTTGAGTTCTAAATCAGTTAATCCGTGGGAGTTACCCGCTTTGGATGCCATTTCGATTCCAACAATACTGTTTTAAGGATGCCACAAGCGCAAGAGTTATCCGACAGCCTGTCGCTTTTCTCCCTACAGAAAACCGATCGCATTGGTGGCAGCGATCGGGGTCGAATCATGGCATTCCCGCTTTAGGGTTCCCAGAAAACAGGCAGACTCAGCGAACCGTTAACCGACTCAGCCATATACAGCTCCAGTTAAATTTTTTATTGCTCTTACAGTAAATTCGAGCCTTTTCCTGTGATGGCAATCACTTCTTTAGTCAATACCTCTAAAATGATTTTTACTTAAAATAATTAGTTGAAATACTAGGACACATAAACCTCTGTACTAAGCTTTAAATTCACCTGTGTTCGTAGCAGGAATAAGGCTGACAGCCTTTAATCTATACATACGCAATAGTACTACTTGTGAACATTATTTGGTTGCTTAATAAGATTAGGGTAAATACTCTGGAGCGCTGAAACAATACTCCGGGGTAGCAGAAGCTGTTTAGAAGAAGTGAGAACATTAGTTCTCACTTCTATGAACTCTCTTTTCTACGGCGACAATTTAGATATTCTTCGTCGCTATATTTTCGATGAATCTGTAGATCTTTGCTATGTTGACCCACCTTTCAATTCAAAGCGAAACTATAACCAAATTTACAACAACATAGGAAGAGATGATGCAGCCCAAGCTCAAGCTTTTATAGATACTTGGGAGTGGAATGAGCTTTCCATTAAAGGCTTCTCAGAAATTATTGATAATTACCACGGAAAATTTACGTCTCAAACCATTAATCTAATCTTGGGACTAGAAAAGGTTATTGGACAGGGTTCACTGCTGGCTTATCTAATCAGCATCACCTTAAGAGTTGTTGAAATCCATAGAGTTCTGAAGTCTACTGGCAGTTTTTATCTTCATTGTGATCCGAATTCTAGCCATTATCTAAAACTAATTTTAGATTCAATCTTTTGCCCTCAAGGGGGAGATTTTAGAAATGAAATCATATGGTGCTATAGCCACGGTGGCAAAAGTAAGCGTAACTTTGGTAAAAAACATGACGTAATTTTCTTCTACTCCAAGTCAAAGGAATATCAATTTAATACAGATAATATAAAGATTGAGATGAAGAGCGGGAAAAAGAGTTTTGGAGGAAGACTTGAAGAGGACGAAGATGGCAGGCAGTATAGACTGGTATATGGCACAAAAAATAAAAAGGGTGATACCAAGTACTATAAATATTATCTAGACGAGGGAAAAATTCCTGAAGATTGGTGGTCAGATATCAATTCTCTACAAGCTAGCTCTGCGGAACGACTAGGCTATCCAACACAAAAGCCTGAGGCTTTATTAGAGCGCATCATTCAAGCTAGTAGCAATGAAGGTGATGTAGTCTTAGATGCCTATTGTGGTTGCGGTACTACGGTTGCTGTGGCTCAAAACCTTAATCGTAAGTGGATTGGTATAGACATTACGTACCAAAGTATAAGCTTGATCCTAAAGCGCCTGGAAGACAACTACGGCAAAGATGCATTGGACAATATCAAACTTGCTGGCATTCCAAAGGATATGGACTCTGCTACAGCCTTAGCCAACAGAAATGACGATCGCACCCGGAAGGAATTTGAAAAGTGGGTAGTCCTGACTTACTCCAACAACAGAGCAATTATCAACCAGAAGAAGGGGGCCGATCGTGGGATAGATGGTTTTGCCTATTTTCTAGAGGCGGGCGGAGGGCACAGAAAGATTGTCTTCCAGGTTAAGTCCGGCAACGTTTCTTCTAGAGATATTCGCGATCTGTATGGCACTGTGACACGAGAGAAAGGGGCAATGGGCATCTTCTTAAGTCTGAAGAAGCCTAGCAGCGAGATGGCGAAAGAAGCCAAGAGTTGTGGGCTATACCAGCATGAGGTGATGGGCAGGAGCTACCCTGTGATTCAGATTGTTACTGTTCAAGACATTTTAGAAAAAGGAAAGCGTCTAGAGATGCCTCTCAGCATGGAGGTGCTAAAGTCGGCTGAAACTAAACGCGATGATAGCCAGCAATTGGAACTGACTGAAGTAGAAAGAAGCGCAAGCGCTTAAGGATTTAAGTTGTCGGATTCTCAGTAAAAGCTAGCGGATTGCCCAACTAAAACGCCTTCTCTGTGACAGCCTCTGCATCCTTTGAGAAAACCTTGCCTGCCCACTCTTCCCAAACCTTTTCATCGGGTGCTGATGTGCTGAGACTCGTCAGCGTTTTAACGTAACTGTTGCGGCAGTGCTGCTCATGCTTCCACAACTCAGGTCTAACCTTGAGCGCCCATTGCACAAAGCACTCGTCACGCAGGCGATCGACCTGTTCACTAGAAAGCAGTGCTGAATCAGCAGGAAAGTTCAGAGTAATGCCTCGCTCTTTGATCCACTTCCACTCTTGTCCAGACATTTCCTTGATTTTGGAAAGCCTAAGCTGATTGGGCGATCGGCTCAGACTTGTGGGCTGTGGCTCTGGGGCAAGGGTAAGTGTCGGGGCTGTGGCTACTGGCTTGGGAGTAACACCAGATGGCTTATATTGCTTAGGGCGATCGGTTTTGGGTGGTAGATTGCCCTGCTGTCGATGGTATTCGGTGGCTGGTGCGTTATTGCCGTTTCGAGACATCCATGAAGCAAAATCCCGCTTTGTGCGATCGTCTGCTTGCAAATCCAAGTAAGAGCAAATTTCAAAGGATTCTGCGGCATTCTTAAAGCTTTCAGCGATCGCTCTTTCGACGCAATTTCCACGACTTGAATCCTTACCAGACTTGCCAATTGTTTCAATCGGAACAGCGCCAACCGCCTGTCTCGTCACTCCGCAAATCGTTAGAGTGCAGGTTACGCAGCACAATCTGTCCGAGTATATGGGATC
>JACQXV010000132.1:15756-17162 GCA_016208715.1 Candidatus Woesearchaeota archaeon
CAATCATCAGGGCAAACCTCGTTAAGACGCGATCTGATCCGACCCCACGGTATAAACCACCATGTTCCCCCTCCGGGGATTTCTCTTTCTCTGTGGTCTTCTACGGGGAATCTAGCCGCTAGTTGTGGTAGAACCTCAGACAGTTTCATAGCGCTTTCTTAGCCCCTCTACGGCTTGTTGATTTCTTGGGTGCTGGCTCAGGAGTTGACTCAGAAACAGGTTCATCAGCCAGAGCAGCGAACCCATCGATCGCCCCTCTAGCCGCAAAATTAGCAGCCACAACACTGTCAAAAGATTCGTTGGATTCGATGGGAACTCCATTGCCGCGATCGATAAAGAACACGTACTGATCGCCCATGCTGTCCATCCAGTATCGACAATCTTTGTAGGTCGTTGGCATCGTGGGGAGTTGCTGTATGTAGCTCGGCATAGTTTTGTTGATGTAATGTGAATGCCCCTGCTTCGGTGCGAGAGGGGCGATCGCGATTGGTCACGGGATTCTAGAAGGGTAAGTCTCCGAGGTCGATCGCCTCAAAGAATCTGTAGCCAACCAGTCCAAGGTCAAGGCGGCGAGCTGTGACGGCATTCACTACGTCAGTGAAGCGATCGGATGTCGTGTCAAGGTAGAAGCCGCTTTCACCTTTGGTTTGGTGCACAACCGTCACATACCAGTGATAGGTGCGACCGGAGCCACGCTCAAGGTCAAGGGCGATCGCTTGACTTTCAATGTAGGCGTTAAGCTCGGATTGGGCGAGTGCTTGAGTGTCGGGTGCTTGTACTTGTGCAATCATTGTTGTAATCCTGAAAAGGGTTGATGTGAGGCGATCGCTTACTTCTTGGCCGGAGGGGCGATCGCTCTCTTATACTTAATACTGTAACCTTGTTAATTAACAGTTGTCAACTAAATAGTTGACAGTTACCATATACTTATGAAGACGAGGAACTGAATATGACTGTGAAAGTTCGACGCATCGTTAAGCAGGAAATAGACGTACCCGGACTGGGTGAGCAGATCAAGAGGGCAAGGGAGTCTGACGAGCGTTCGGTGACTTACCTTGCAAAAACTGTGGGCATTTCTCGAAACTACTGGTATCAGCTAGAATCCGAGGCGGTTCTAGGGGGGGTTGCAGAGGATACGCTGCGAAAAATAGAGGAAGTATTAGGTGCTGACTTTGGAGTAAGGTTTAACGAGCATTGACCTATGAGCGAATTAGACGATATCAAAGCAATCCTGCGACAGGTGGCAGAAAACCAAGCTACCCAGCAGCAACAGCAGCAGCGCACCCAAGAACAAATAGAGCAGCTTGCCACATCAGTGCAGGGAACTATTCAGGACACCGCCTCAGATGTTGTCTCGATGATTGGCTCCCTCGCTCATGACATGGATGCTCTGTCTTCCAACGTCA
>JACQXV010000120.1 GCA_016208715.1 Candidatus Woesearchaeota archaeon
GATTTCTCGCGTATTCATCCCGAGCCTTTGACTTGGACTCGAACAACGATGACTAAGCAGAGATTAGAGATTTTAGACAGATGCGATGTTCTACCCTATAATATCGATGCAACCATTACCGAGGTTATGCACAGAACTACCATGGGCGTGGACGCTGATCCAGTGCCTTTGCTTTTCGACGGCTTGAAATGCGCGGTTGCAGATCTTGCAGGCGAGCACATAAGCACAGATTTATCAGATATTTTGTTTGGTGTGCCGAAACTAGTCAAGTCAGAATCAAACTTAGGCGTGCTTAAAGTGGATGAGGTTAATATTGCAGTTCACGGCCACAATCCAATATTGAGCGAAGTTATTTGCGATGTTGTAGAAGAGCTAACTGAAGAGGCTAAAGCTGTGGGTGCAAAGGGTATAAATATAGTTGGTATTTGCTGTACTGGTAATGAGCTGTTAATGCGGCGCGGTATACCTTTGGCTACTAACTTTTCCTCCCAAGAGCTTGCAATAATGACTGGCGTGCTTGACGCAATGGTTGTAGATTATCAGTGTGTAATGCCTTCTTTGGGTATGTGGTGCCAGTGCTATCATACCAAACTTATATCTA
The DNA here is from genome assembly GCA_016208715.1 of Candidatus Woesearchaeota archaeon. GTDB lineage: Archaea > Nanobdellota > Nanobdellia > Woesearchaeales > UBA11576 > JACQX01. The sequence goes on from JACQXV010000120.1 coordinate 602, forward strand.
CGTCCGAACTGTGCAGGCAGGCTGGTGATACTCATATAGAATTCCATCCTGAAACTGCAAAAATCTCAGGCTAGCGATAAGCGCTTTTAAAGAGCGCAACCCCAACAAAATCGATATTCCAAAGATGAAAAATGTTGTGTACGCAGGTTTTAGTGTCGAGCAAATTCTAGAATATTTAGGAAAAGCATCACCTGATGATCCTCTACAATATTTAGTTGATAACCTCAAGAACGGTACGATTTTAGGTATTGCAGCAATGGTAGGCTGCAATAATCTCAAAGCGCCTCATGACTACAATCATTTAACAATAGCAAAAGAGCTTGTTAAAAACAATGTGCTTATAGTAGCTACAGGCTGCGCTGCAGGCGCTTTTGCAAAAGCCGGATTATTAACGCCTGAGGCTGTAGATAAATATGCCGGCAACGGATTGAAAAAATTTCTAACCGAGATAGGAAAAAAATCAGGCTTCGGCAACCCACTACCACTTATATGGCACATGGGCTCGTGCGTGGATAACTCGCGCATACATGATTTGGCTACACAAATCGCACTGAAGCTCAGCGTAGATATCAAAGACTTGCCTGTAGTGGCAAGTGCTCCTGAGGATATGAGTGAAAAAGCAGTGGCTATCGGCTCGTGGCTCGTCGTCACCGGTTGGCCGA
>JACQXV010000025.1 GCA_016208715.1 Candidatus Woesearchaeota archaeon
CATCTGGACTGCCGGTATCTCTGTTATTTTCAAGCCCTGCTCCCCTGCCTCATAGGTAAACACAATCGTATCACCATTCCGTGCCATGCTCCTGTTCACTTTCAGAAGCTGGCCTGGTGCAGTATTATCAAGCCTCACACTCGTAGCCCTCATAGCCACATTCCCTGCCTGATCCTGTGCACGGACTACAAGCCCATACGAGCCATCCGGTATGGTGTTTGCCGTACCAATCCGATAGGTGATGGTATATGTTCCGCCTGTTGTTATAGTTGCTACGGTTTCTGAACCAGGCTTATATGTGCTGTCCATGCCTGAGAAGTCAACAGTTACATTATAGGCATCAGAATCCAGCTTAGCTGTTATTGTCGCAACATCATTGTTCTTGTATACAGAAGCAGATGTTTCGATTGTGCCAAATAATGGCGGCTTGTTGTCTACAAATACGGTTTCTGTGCCTGTCCCATGATTTCCTGCCCTATCTTCAACCGTAACCACAATAGTCTGTTGCGATTCCGTACCAGGAGGCGTATCTGAGAGTACTACCTGTGCCGAATATACATTACCGCCAGCGGCGAGATACATTGTTTGATCCACACTGCCGCCAAGCATTGAGGTATCAAGAGATACCTTAGCGATATCCGTATCCGTAAGCGTGATCTGTGCTATAATGGTAAGGACATCACCCTCTTTTGCCCTCCCAGTCTGACCTGTTGGATACCTCACAGTAATGCCAACCACTTGTGGAGCTGTTGTATCCACCTCAAATGTCTCTGTCCCAAACCCTACGGTATTTGCCATATCTGTTGCCCGGACAACAATCGTATGACTATCATCTGTCATTGAGCCCACGGGTAACACACAGGCATATTCTTCAACAAGCTCATCTGCCACTGTATCTGCAATCTGAACCGGTATCCATTGTCCACCATCTATCTGCACATCTATCTTACTGATAGCCACCTGCGGGGCAATCACCCGCCCGGTAATGGTAATATTTGTCGTGCCTATTGGGTCTGGTGTGACCGGATTTATTTCTGCCCTCGGTTAAATTGGTTACACCTATAGTGCCGCTGATATTGTTACCTGCAATAAGCATCTGGGTACCTGTTCCCTGCGGCAGGGTATCAATGTAATACTCTACCTTCGTAATAATATTCAAGACATCTGTAGCTGTACCGGTCAGGCTTGCCGTCCCGTTTGTCGGGTCAGGCGATACCTTGAGGTTTGTGATAACTGGTCCTTGCGTATCCACCTGGAAGCTAACTTGCACCTCATCGCTTACATTGCCGGCTATGTCTATGCTTCTTGCAGTTACAGTATGCGTGCCGTCTGCAAGCCCACTGATATCTATCCTGAATGTTTCTGTAGCCTTATCATATGTCCCATCCGTTGCCACAGCTGTTTGCCATGCCTCTCCATCCAGACAATATTCTACCTCAACAATCACTGTGGCTATCCACTGGTCTGTCGCTGTAACGATAATCACTACACTGCTGTTTGCCCATTGTGCTGAGGTTGA
>JACQXV010000121.1 GCA_016208715.1 Candidatus Woesearchaeota archaeon
GTTCAGGTAATCGGGATGTCTGCGCTTCTCAGCACGACCATGGCTTCCATGCAATCCACGATTGATGCTTTGAAAAAAGCCGGCGTTACGGAAAAGGTAAAAATAATCATTGGGGGAGCGATTGTAACGCAGGATTTTGCAGATAAAATCGGGGCGGATGGATATGCACCGGATGCCGTTGCTGCAGTGGTTAAGGTAAGGCAGTTGCTCGGATTAAGTGAGTCGTAATCTCAATTCTTTACTCTAGGAGGCTTTTGAAATGGAAACACTGGACCCCTATCATGAACTCGGCCAAACCTTCATGGACCGCCTGAAGTTGACCACCTACCCCATCGCTGTTAAAATGATTCATCCGGATGAAGAAGCCCCCCGGGACGCTTTACGGCCTGCAACGGTTTTCTGCGCTGAAGTGCCCGCATGTCTTGTTTACACCTACTGCCGCAGAAGCGGGTTTTCCTTTTATTTAACCAAAGACGATATCGCCTGCAAGCCCATTGTCCTCTATTTTGGACTGGACGAACTCCCTGAACCGGACGACTTGTACCGGACGTGGGCGGATTGCGCCGGGTATAAACGAAACATGGATGCTGAAAAGAAGTCCCGGGCCGATGATGCAAGATTTGCACCTTTTCAATTCAAGGGATTTGTCGTTTCTCCCCTTCACCAAACTCTCGTCAAACCGGATTTGGTGATGGTATTTTGTTCTCCCCTGGTCCTGTCGCATCTGATCCTTGCCGCTACATACGATGGTGAAAACATCGTCAGCCGGTTCAATGGCATGGAATCAAGCTGCAAAGAGGGAATCATCAGAACCTATGCCGCCCAGTCTTGCCAGGTGGTTTCACCGGGGATGGGAGATCGGATCATGGCCGGCGTTCAGGATCATGAGATGATATTTTCCATTCCGGAAAGTCAGCTTGAAAAGGTTGCCGAAAATCTTTTTCTTTCGGGCAACAAGTTAGGTGATCCTTCACCGTTCAGAATACCACATCCGGTTCCCTCAATGGGCGCCAATCGCATTCTCGGAAACCCTGTGGAACCGCCGGTCTGGCCGGCCCTAAGGAAACGGCTTGGCGAAAAAATGGATTAAATCCTTTCAGGTTGAGCCCTCTATTACTATTTTCGCACAACCCGGGTTTTTGAAGAAATATAATTGGCTAAAC
>JACQXV010000122.1 GCA_016208715.1 Candidatus Woesearchaeota archaeon
CGGAGTTTGAACGGACGCCTGCATATATAGACCGATTTGTCAGAAACCTTTGGTTTCTGAGCATGCTCAGAAATGCTTTGAATTTCTGACATTTAGGATGCCAAAAATGTCGCCCTAAAGGACGGGGTTTGAAACCCCACACCAAAATGTTTGGCGACATTTTTGTGCAGCAGACTTTCATCCAAAGTCTTATAAACTTGCAACTCCTCTGGAGCCGCATGGAATACGATCTTGAACTTCTAAAAGCGGCCGCAATAATCCGCAAGGAAAAAGCGAAACTCGTTGTCGTGCAAGTACCAGACGGCCTCAAACCTAAAACGCAGGAGATTGCCGATTATTTGCGTGAACACACCGCTGCAGAAATCATTATCTGGGCCGGCTCGTGCTTTGGCGCGTGTGACACACCGCTTGGCCTTGAGAAATTTGGAGTCGACCTACTCATCCAATGGGGCCACAGTCCGTGGAAATACGTATTTGGCAACCCGCATGAAGAGTCTTTAATGATCAGCAGATAATTGTTCAGCAGATAATTGTTCAAATATTTCCGTTAACGAAACAAACACACTCTAAACATTACTCAAATATTAGTATTTGTTTAGCTACTCACATCGCAGCGTCGCCACGACGCTCGCTGTGTAAGTTAAGCCGCTTAACGAGCCGAGAATCGTGCGAGACGATGTGAAAGCCGTTAGCTCGCAGGTCGGTGGCGACGCTGCTAAACAAATACAAATATTAGTAAAGAGGCGCACCGTGGTTTTACTCACAGCATCACTTCTTGCAATATACTTTCTTGCCCTTGCATTCTCATTTCTCGGACTCTACGTTGGCGCGGTGCTCGCATTTATCTCACCGGAAGAACTCAAGGGAGGATTCAATTACTTTCAAGCATTGCAGGCAGCATGCATCATACTCGTCACCATCTTCATGCTGCGCGCATTCGATGCCCCCCTCCCGCTCTTAATCATTTCAGGAATCGTAACGGCAACAGCGCTGTACTTCCTGCAAAAAACTCCCATTTCACAGATCTCTTATTACCTGTTTGGATTTGCATTCTTTTTTTCATCATTTGACCACGAACTTTTCACCATCATCGTGTCTCTCATCTTTCTTTTCGGCATACCTGCAGGCACGCTCTTCGCATTCAGACATTTCAACAAAGGCTTGCGAGCAGTGCTTGGAGATATTCTGCTTAACTATGGAGTGTTTCTTGTCGTCGCCCTAATAGCCAATCTTACAGCAATATTTGTTGCCGTGACGGCTTAAGGCCAGACAATTTTTCTGAATCTTGTCGCCCAGATGATGTTGATAATGTTGAAGATAATATTGATCGTTTCAGCTCGCAAAGGCAGCAGCAGCACAATTCGAGACAGGGTCAACCTCAACGAAACCTTTATAAACGAACTTCAAATTCAATCCGCCACTTGCCCCCGTAGCTTAGCGGTGGAGCGTGCGGCTGTTAACCGCAAGGTCGCCAGTTCAAACCTGGCCGGGGGCGCTCTCCGAGCCCGTAGCTTAGTCTGGTGGAGTGCTCGACTGATAATCGAGTGGTCCCGTGTTCAAATCACGGCGGGCTCATTCTTTTTTTCTTCCTGATGCAGCTCGACACAAATTTTTCGCCCATTAAAGCGTAGGGTGGCGGCTCAACAAATATGCCGCAAAGAAAATAGCGCGCTTACTTCTTCAACAGATCCTGCGCAGCGATCTTCTTATGCAGCCCTTCCTTGTCCTGCTGCGTAATGAAATCGCCTGTCAACAGTTTCTTTCTGATCTTTTCATAACTCGCATTGAACTGGTTTTTCGATAATTGCAGTGCCGCATCGATCTTGCCCTGGTCGATATTGTCGTCAGCGTATCCCAGACGCCGCAATTCATCATGAATCTTTGCAGAGTAATCAGGATTTTTCTCGTAAATATCTGCATGCAATACCACGTTTTTTCCTTCCATCTCAACGACTTTGTATTCGAGCGTGATCGGCACTTCGCGTTTTGGCTCTCCGTTTTTCTGCTCGGGCAGCACAAGGCCATACAATGCAAGCATGTCATCGATATTGAGTCCGATACAGCAATGCGACGCAGGAGTTCCTATCGTGTACGCGTCTGTTGTTGAGTGTAAAATGCAGTTGAACACGTATTCATTGGAGTTTTCTGGTTTTGTCCTGATCAAAAAACTGCGCATCCACTTCAACGGCATTGGGATCCTTATTCGTTTCCCTTCTGGCGTGTACGTTGTGCTGTGCGTGCGCGGCCGATCAAACCGTACACTGAAGTTTTTCCAAATGATACGGGAAGTTCCCACCGGTGTTTCCATAAGCTTCGTTTTTCCATCAGTGTGATTTGTCCAATGCCTTCCAACGCGCACAGGGAACGTGTAGGATGAACACATCCTGCCTTCCAGCGTGTTGTCGAGCCGTACGTAATATCCAGGGATGTTAACGTACAATGATTGCCGAATCTTCGTGTGATCGCTCGTGTTGCAGGTTCCTGCAACCTTCTGAACATTGGCGTTCACTTGTGACGAAAAGTGTTCTGCAGGCGTAGTCTTTGGATAGACTGGATAGGGAGTGTCTGCATGCACCGAACTTGCTCCAATAAGACACAAGGCCACAGTTGCGCTGACAAGAGATTTCTTTGAGTCCATGATCGCGTTTGAATGCGCTAAAATTCCACCAGTCGTTCCTATGCTCGAACCTACGAACGCCAGTGAGTATGTACGGCTGGTGGTGGTCGCGAGCTTTTGACGACTGATTGTTTTTTACTGGCACATTTCTCTGCCGTGAACATTGATCACAGCACACATTGGTCGCTACGCATATTTATTTTTTTCTGTCAAACATGGCTCTGTCCCGAATCTCGCTTACGCTCGGCCGCTGCACCGCTCGCTGTGAATATGCTTGTCATCTTGTTGCCGAGAGGATGTTTAAGCAACCGGTTTATCGTTTCAGCTCGCAGGGTGGCAGCGGCACATTCGGGACAGAGCCGTCAAACAGTCTTTTCTTTTTTCTCTGAATAATACGAAAATTCTACCCACTGCTTGTTTCATTCCTTGCAAGCCGCGCAGTGAGCTGATATTCATCTTCTGGTTTGCTGTATTTCGCGTGACTGTAATACTGACGCACGACCTTTATCAACGTGTTCAGATCCGCTGCCTTCAGAAGATCATGGCGAAGCTTCGAAGCGAATGGAGTTCCCGCAACCATCCACATCACGTGGTCACGCACTTCATTGAATGTTTGCCGTTTCTGAACATCCGTATAGGTCTCGACGAGTTCAAAGATGATTCTCATCTGTTCTAGAATCGTTGGTTCTGGAATGTTTTTTCCTGTCTTGAGCAACGCAGTGACACGTTTGAATATGTACGGATTTCCCTTCGCTCCGCGCGCAAGCATTACAGCATCGCACATGTTCCGCTCGAGCACATACTTCGCGTGGCCAGGCAAAAAAATGTCCCCGTTGCCGATCACAGGAATCTCAACGCCATCATGCACTTTCCTGATGATATCCCAGTTCGCCTTTTTTGTGTAATGCTGCTTGCACGTGCGCCCGTGCACTGCAATCGCCGCAACACCGATGTTCTCCAGAATTTTTGCAACTTCCACCGCGTTGATCGAAGAATCGTCCCAGCCGATCCGAATTTTTGCAGTTACTGGCTTACTTGTGTTCTCAAGCACCGCGTTGACAACTTTTTCCATCATGTTTGTGTGCTTGGCAAGCCAGGCTCCTCCTTTCTTTCCAAGCATGTCGGAAAGCGGGCAGCCGAGATTGATGTCCACAATATCCGCATATTGTTCGAGAGAGCGTGTAGCTACAGCGTAATTATCGGGCTTCGCGCCGCCAATCTGGATTGCGAGCGGGCGCTCTTCTTCTATAAAGTCAACAAAATGCGAATGCTCAATTATGTCTTTCTCTTCAAGCTCTGCACAGAAACGCTCAACATCAATCATCGGGGAATAGACGAGCCCCGCACCGTAACGTTTACACATGAGACGAAATGCAGTACAGTTCACTGCTTCCATAGGCGCGAGAAATACAGGGTTCTCGAGTCGAACGCTTCCAATCCTTACATTTGACCATTTCGAATTTGACATGCCGCATCATAAGAAGCGGCATTAATAAAACTTTGGCATTTGTTTAGCACTTCCCGCTGCACCGCCCGCTGTGAATATGCTGGTCATCTTGTCGCCGAGATGGATGTTTAATGCGCTAAGATTCCGTCATCGTTGCTATGCTCGAACAACAATATTCCACCGGTGTTTCGCGGGTGGTTTCATGCGCGCCCGCTGATCATGGAATATTGCATGGAATATTGTTGTGCTCGAAAACCACCGGTCACAGACTGGTGGTTTTGTATTTGTTTAGCAAACAACTTCGCAGCGTCGCCACGACGCTCGCTGTTCTGTTCAAGCGCGTAACGAGCCGAGAATCGTGCGAGACGATGTGAATTGTCGCAAGCTCGCAGGTCGGTGGCGACGCTTGCTAAACAAATACTGACTAACGCCGAAACACAATAACATTTATAAATGAAACTGGAGACTGGGACGTATGACTGGCGCTATTTCAAAAACTCACTGGCATTCTTGGTGTACGGGCGCCCTGCCAGAAGGCTGTGCACAGTGTGTGCAGGGTAGAAAGCTCGTCTTATTCATCACTGGCTTGTGCCCACAGCGTTGCTTCTACTGCCCGGTCAGCGAACATAAGTTCGGCCATGATGTGGTATACGCGAACGAGTGGAAAATCAAAAACCCGGACAACCCCGTCGAGCTATTTGAAGAAGCGCGGCTGACGGAAGCGACTGGCGCAGGCATCACTGGAGGCGACCCGCTTGCACGGGTTGATCGCTGCGTGGATTACATCAAACGCCTCAAGGAAAAATTTGGAAAACGGTTTCACATCCATTTGTACACTCCACTCAAACTTGTAACAAAGGAAAAGCTGCAGAAATTGTACGCTGCCGGGCTTGACGAGATCAGATTTCATCCTGATCTTGATGATGAACTGCTGTGGCCTCGCCTAACTCTCTCGCGCGGGTTTAACTGGAGAATTGGCGTCGAGATTCCGGCGATTCCTGGATACGAAGAGAAAACACGAAAGCTCATTAGTTTCATCGCTGGAAAGGTAGATTTTTTCAACCTCAACGAGCTGGAGCGCTCTGATACAAAAGCGGCTCATTTCAAGTTGGATGCGATGCATTTTGTGCAGAAAGGCGATATCAGTTATGGCATCAGAGGAAGCAGCGAGATGGCGCTTGAGATGATCACGTATGCAAAAAACAAAGGTCTGCGCGCGCATTTTTGCACAGCAAAACTCAAGGATGCAGTGCAGATGACGAACAGATTGCGACGGCGGTCAAAACGTGCCGCGCTTCCATTCGATGAACGTACTTCTGAAGGATTGCTTGTGCGTGGATGCGTGTACCTTGAAGAACTTGCCCCGGGTGTTGGATATAGGGAGAAGCTCAAAAGTGCAGACCGCGCGATGTTGCGCAAACTGCTTGATAAAGCGAAGTCAAAAATTAAAGCAATGGTAAAGGCTGATATCGTTGTAGACGAGTCAAAACCGCGTCTGCTTCTGTCGCCAAAAATCCTTAAAGAAAATGCAAAAGCTGTAAAAAATTTAGGTCTGGTGCCTGCAATCGTCGAGGAGTACCCGACAGTTGACGCATTTGAAGTAGAAATCGATTTTCTCTAAAATGAGCCTAATCAGGCATATCCGACACGTTCCTACCCATACATCAAAACGCCTGTGATTACTCCAGTGTACACGAGCAGCCACAAGATGTACATAATAATCAAAGGTTTTTCTTTATGCACGATGCCGTAAATGAGCAGGGGCACAGTCATAAAAAAATACAGGCTCCAAGTGAGAAGCGATACTCCTCCCGCATTGTGATAAAACCACACGGCATAAATTTGAGGCAGTGTGCTGAGGGGAAACACGACAGCAACAACAAGGATTAGTTTGTCGAGAAACTGGATTCTTGGATCAGGATGAGGATAGGGGTCCTTTGCAGACAATGATCGCTTCCGATGATGCAGGTGGATCGCGGCGGTTCTCATGTGCTTTCCCTGTGCTTTCTCATGTGCTTCCTTTCGTTATGCTTCGTTTGTTATATGTGTTAGTTATATAATCAGTTGTATATAACTTTCATTGTACTTAATATAACGCATATAATACAATGCATATAAAAATATTCCCGTCAAAGCGGCTCTGTCCCGAATCTCGCTTACGCTCGGCCGCTGCACCGCTCGCTGTGGAGGTTTAAAGCGATGTTGTCGACAAGAGGAGGTGTAACATCATGTCCATCGCTTCAGCTCGCAGGGTGACAGCGGCACACTCGGGACAGAGCCTGTCAAAGCAAGCCCTAATTAAGAGAACTATTCAGAGAACTAAAGTTACTTTGCTACTCCCGCCTTCGGACACAGCTTCTCTACAGAGCACTCGCTGCAAAAAGGCACTTGCGCCCGGCAGATTGCTCGCCCATGTGCTTTGAGCAACCATTGAATTTCTTTCCAGTTCTTTTCTGGAATAAGATTGTTGAGATCTTCTTCGATCTTCTCAGGATTCTTTTGCCGGGTCCAGCCGAGTCGATAACTCACACGAATGACGTGCGTGTCAACCGCAACGCCGGGAACGATGTCAAATGCGTTGGTGAGAATCACGATCGCTGTTTTTCTTCCGATGCCCGGCAATTCAACAAGAGTGTTGATATCTTTGGGAACTTGTCCATCATAAGCCTCTGCAAGAATCTTGCACGCTGCGATGATGTTCTTTGACTTGTTGCCTGCAAAGGATAATTTTCCTACGTACTTCAGAAGATCATCCACGCTCGCCTTAGCATAATCGCCCGCCTTTTTGTAGTGTTTGAAGAGCTCTTTCGTCACTTCATTCACGGCTTCGTCGCGTGCTTGCGCAGAAAGAATTGTAGCAACGAGAAGATCAAGCGGAGTTTTGAAGTCGAGATAATATTTTACATCGGGATATGTTTTTTTAAGAGCCTGAAAAACTTGAAGCATCTTATTTTGGTTGTCGCTCATCTCTTTTTCCACCAGCCAGACGATGACCATGAAACTATATAAAGTTGGCTCCGTCAAGGCCAATAATTCTAAGATGCACGGTTGTCACTAGAACCATACTAGAACCATCATGGATCAACGCCACCTCCACGCGCTTAGTAATTCAGAAATAGATGAACGGACTTTATTCACTACAGAATCAGTATGGAACACAAGTTTTGAGGTGATGAATTTGTCAACTTCGCCAACGGTTTTCTCAGAGGTATCGTATGGAGTGGGAAGAGCCACGTTGTGCATCACTTCGATGCCAAATTTGTTGACTTTGTACCAAATAGAGTCCCAGGAGACGTGTGTGATATTTACCTTTCTCCCTCTTCTTTTCCAGTACTCAAGCCGATTCAGCACCGCGCTCCGTGTCGCTGCTCTGCTGCCTTCTGGAGGCCTTGATGCTGCAACGCAGATATCTTGCTTGCACAACATTGTGTCCATCATTCCATTCTTCACAAGAAAGCTGTACAGTCCTTTGTCAGGATCAATGTCGTGATATTGAAGATTGATTTGATCCAGCGTCCGGTGCGTGCTGCCGGGTTTTGCGGCGCGGGCGTCTATAAGCGATTTTTTTGCAGCCCAGTCAAGCCTCCGCTCAAGTAAGGGATCATTGTCTGCAAGTCCAACAAGTGTTTCTTCCCAGCAGTTGACGATATCGCATAGTTCCCGGTCTTGTTGCGAACGCACCCATTGTTGTGCACTTTGCAGATATGCTTTTTGCACGTCGAGGACGCTCATCGATGGTCGACGGATCACGCGATGTTGCTCTTGAAAATCCATCGTTTGATTGAGTGCACGCAATGTTTGCAGCCCATCGACGAAATTGAGGTCGTCGAAGTGGTAGCCGTCTTCTATCATGCCCAGTACTATGCCTGTGACGCCGAACTTGAGATACGTCTGATATTCACTCATGTTCGCATCGCCGCAGACAACGTGAAGTCTGCCGACTGATTTTGCGTGGGGTTCGTCGCGCCAATTGAACAAGCTCCGATCTTCCGTACTAAACGCACTTAGCCTATTGATGCATGGAATGCGCTGCGAGAGTTGAAATGCGGATTTTCCAGCCCATTGCACGATGTTGCCTGAGCCCGACCAGGCATATCGCGTGATAAGAAATGGCAGGATGTGCTGATAAATGGTGAACAATGCCGCGGTGTTCCTCGTCGAGGAATCAGGAAGCCTGAGAGCTTCGCGAACGGATTGAGAGACGAGCGACAATGGCGCCGCACTTCGGGAAAGCTTCCGGGAATCAAAACTGTAATTCTCATGGCAACCGAACGTATTTGGCGCCGGTTGTGTTATAGGGTCATGCGCGGTATCAGCATTATGGCGGAAGAACCGAACCCGTCCTTTAAGAACCAAGTTTTTTACGGAATTTGTGGCCGGGGTGTATTCAGTACATTGCTTTGCAAGCTCGTTAAGCATGTGCTCGCCCGCTTTGCTGTAAAGAACAACATCGTGCGCGCCCAGGCATTCGGGAGTCGCGTATTCGATATGGCCTAGATCAAAGTAGACGCGTGCTTGGTTACTCGCGAATTTGATATGGCGTTGTGCGTCTTTCAATATAGCATAATGGTCGACGGGAACATACGCTTGCCCATCCTCGCCGATAAATGCGCACCCGTACTCTGTTTCCTCGCCGAATACTCTTTGTTTCATCTTGAGTCGTTTCAGCAATGCATTTCGCGTGCTGATTTTTATAATTGTCCATCAAAATAGCGTCAAAATAGCGCTAATGAGAAATATTTTCTCATTGTGTTCGAAAGTTTTATGAAACATTCTGCAGGTTTTATGTCACCTTGTTGTTCGCTTGTCTTTTTTTTGCGAAAACCTCCTGTATCAAAGATGTGTCAAAGTGAAGGCATTGAGACAGACCACCCTGCTAGAAATCGCGTTGTTGATGACAAGCTGTTCTTATGAGTACAACGTGACAGTAAAACCACAAGCCGCGCATCATGAGAGAGATTCATACACTCCGCCAGCCGCGATGCAGACAGCACCAGCGAATGCAATCGACAGCAAACTGCTCCGTGACAGGTGCCCGTCAGGGTCGGTAGCTGTTATAGGCGACTCTATAACTGTAGGATTTAATGGCCGCAACAATTACCCTGATATGCTTGAAGACAAATTGAGACCGGCCTGTCCCGGCATCAAGGTGCAGCACGAGGACGGAAATCCTAATACTCTGCAGAGGCCGCGTGGCAACGCGCCTCTTGACAAGTACGCGTTTGGCGGTAAATCCACTCCTAGGATGAGAAGAGATTTTGATACTGTCCTTGTCGGCGGACACAGCGATGTCATAATAATGGGAGGGGTTAATGATCTTGCAGGAGGAAGGACTGCCGAAGATATCAAAAAAGACCTTGCAGACATGTACGCGCGTGCCAAGCAGAGAGGACTGCGCGTAATCGCGCTCACGACAACACCTTGCGGGTGGTCTGAGAAGACATACGCACAGCAAGATGCGCTCAACAAGTGGATTATGTCAAGACCCGAAGGGATCGACGTAGCTGTTGATGTCTTTGCAGCGCTTAACGATCCGCGGAACCCTCGTTTTATGAAACCGGAGGCGAAAAGCTTTGACAGAATCCATCCTGGCATCGCAGGGCTGCACATGATTGCCGACGCGATAGTGTCATCGGCATACTCTCAACTACCAACATATTCTAAATCACCAACAACTGCCGGGTCGTCAGAGCAAGCAACGCCTGGCTCGTTCTTTTATCTTCGTTAAAATCATAAAAGAAATCTCTCACAAAATTGCTACGCAACTTTGCCTAACAAAATTTTAACGAAATTGGTATTTGTTTAGCAGCGTCGCCACCGACCTGCGAGCTAACGGCTTTCACATCGTCTCGCACGATTCTCGGCTCGGTAAGCGGCTTAACTTACACAGCGAGCGTCGTGGCGACGCTGCGATGTGAGTAGCTAAACAAATACCGAAATTGTTGAAAAATAGAAATAATAAGACGAAAGATTTATTCTCTTGGAACAACTTCAGCTGGTTTAACCTCGTAAGCTTGAACTTGAGGTCTTCCTTGTTCGTCTAATTTTAATAAATATGATTTTCCATCATATTTCATTAAAACTTCATCTTTGCCATCGTTATTCAAATCTTGAAGTTTTACCTCAAGCTTACTCGGAATAACAAATCCTTGCTGAACTTGTTCAGTTTTTGGTATATAGTTGCTTCTTGTAAGCAAAGCTTGGCTACCAAAAAATCCAACTAGTCCGCCTAGTATTCCTGAATAGAGGATGTTAATTCCTGTAAACAATAACCATTTATCTTCTGCCATTTTGTTTTCCTCTCACTATTGGATATTTTGTAAACTTTATAAACTTTCGTGTTTCTTTTGGCTCTGTCCTGAATCTCGCTTTCGGCGGCCGCTGCACAGGTGTATACAAGGCGTATAATTATACGGGGCGTATAATTATGGCGCATAATCAAATACGGTGATGGAAACCGGCCTTGGGAGAGGCCGAGTTTCCAATGACGAGGAAATATTTTGTTCAACGCTCCTTTTTAATCGTGCGTTTTTTCCCATCTTGCGCTTTCTTTTGGATAGTTCTGTAACAAAGTCGCTCTCCAAGCAAAGGCGCCTTGCCGCCTCGTCATAATGGCCGATTGGCTTTGCCGTATATCCTTTCTTCCAAAGTAAGATATTCGTGGGAAAGCTGTACGCTGCTGAGATGTACTCGTCAAGCGGCCTTGGCAGCACACCCGAATAATTTGGGTCAAAAACCCTGCCGCACGAGGTCAATACGACGTGATGGAAGTCAAACAACGCGCCGCTTTCGTGTGTCAAGCCGTCGATAGAATTAACGACAATGACAAATCCATCGATTCCAATATCTTTCAAATCGTCGAGCAACTTGGTCGCCCGATTCTGACAACCGTTAAAGAAGCAGCCTCCTGTGGTCCGCTCGCGTTCAATGCTGCTATGATACTTTCTTAATATGCAAACTGCTTCTATATCAACTGCCGCGTGTGTACCAACTGCTCTGTTGTCGCCTAACGAATTTATTGATTGTCTCATAGGATTGGCTCTGTCCCGAATTGTGCCGCTGCCACCCTGCGAGCTGAAACGATAAACGGATTGCTTAAACATCCTCTCGGCAACAACATCACTTCAAACCTCCACAGCGAGCGGTGCAGCGGCCGAGCGTAAGCGAGATTCGGGACAGAGTCCATAGGATTGCCCCAAAACAGTGCTCTTTAAATACGTTGTTGACAAAATTATTACGAAGGGAATATTTGTATTTGTTTAGCTAGTTGTGCACAAAATTATTATACATCTCAATATAAACTATACTTCAATGAGCGGAAAAGAGGTAAAACAACTGTATCATGTTTATAGTGCACGATGGTATGATGCAGTAAAACGATTATGGAATTGGCTCGTCGTTGAACAGGCAGAGAAAGAATTACATGATTTCCTTGCCAAAAATGTCGACGATAACAAAACCGTCCTTGAGCTTGGGTGCGGGACCGCAGCAAACCTTGAGGCGATGCGATCGCTCGGCATTCAATTCAAGGAGTATCGCGGGCTTGACTTCTCAAAAGATATGCTTCATGCACAAAAATGTCGCCAAACATTTTTGTGTAGGGTTTGAAACCCCGCCCTTTAGGGCGACATTTTTGGCATCCTAAATGTCAGAAATGCTTTGCATTTCTGAGCATGCTCAGAAACCAAAGGTTTCTGACAAATCGGTCTATACATGCAGGCGTCCGTTCAAACTCCACACTTTAGTGCGGAGTAGGACGCCTGCGACCGATTTTTATGATATTGCGAAGAGTAAATTTGGGCAAATATGATATTATAATCTGCACATGGGTTCTCTCGCATCTCAAATCGCCATCTTCACTCGTTAATAACGCGCAAAAATTACTCAAACGACATGGAAAGTTTTTCCTCATGCTCTTCACGCGGCCAAAATGGTATTTACGGTGGTGGCTTTACCCCGCTTCGATCCTGCTTTTTCGAGCGCACTATCTTAATGATGAAGAAATAAGAAAATTCAAGAACGTCAAAGCACTACGGCGTTTTTCTGCCAATATTGCCACGACTGTCACGATCAAAAAATGATTTCTTGTTGAGCCACACAGTTTTAATCCATTGTTTTAGTCAGATAGTTTTGCCCCGTGTGACTTGCTCTCTTCCCAGCTTGCGCCCGTGATCTGGATGAACTCAGCATTCTTTCTCATCTCATCGATTGTGCGGCCGCCGCAATAACTGATGCCGCTTCGCAATCCCTTCACGAGACCCTTGATTACTTCCTCAACAGCACCTTTGTAGTCAACAAGAGTTGAGACGCCTTCCACAAACACATCAAGTCTTTCCTTGACTTTCTTTCCTTCCAGGTTCTCTTTGCGCTCGTGATTGCTGTCGTAACTGGCGCTTCCCATGTATCGCTTGTAGCGCTTGCCATCTTTTGTGATGATGTAGCCTGGAGATTCGTCTGTCCCAGCGAAGAGGCTTCCTGAGAATGCTGTGCTCGCACCGGCAGCGAGTGCTTTCGTTATGTCGCCGGAATATTTCATGCCCCCATCCACGCACACAGGAACATCATGCTCTTTTGCGACTTCGTATACGTCCATGATCGCGGTAAGTTGTGGTATTCCACTGCCTGAAATGAGGCGAGTAGTGCACACAGGCGATGGCCCAATACCCACCTTGAGGCCGTCCGCCCCAGCTTCAATCAGATCTTTTGCTCCTTGTCCTGTCGCGATGTTGCCCGCCATCACATCAATCTTGAACGTTGACTTGAGTTCCTTTAATCGCTGGATTGCAAGATCAGAATGGCAGTGCGCAATATCAAACACGAGTACATCAACGCCCGCGTCGATAAGCGCGGCTCCGCGTTCAACCGCGTCTTTCACTCCCACTGCAGCGCCAACGCGTAATTTTCCCTTTTCATCGCGGCACGCATTTGGCCAGTACTCCAGTTTCTTGATATCCTGAGTCGTGATAAGGCCTTTGACTTTTTCATTCTGCATCAAGGGAAGTTTTTCAATGCGGTACTTGTGCAAAATGTCCTTGGCTTCTTCAAGGGGGATTCCAAATGGCGCAGTCACGAGGCGTTCTTGCGGAGTCATGACCTCAGCAATTCTTTTTGTGAGATCGTTTTCGAAGAGATAATCGCGAGAAGTGAATATTCCCACTAGTTCATCGCCTGCCTTAACAAGCAAGCTTGTCACGTTCTCATGATCCATCAACATCATCCCTTCGCCGATCGTCATCTGTGGCGGAACTGAGACAGGATTTTCAATAACATAACTTGTGCTCTTCTTGACCTGCCGCACTTCCTCAGCTTGTTCTTCGATCGTGCAGAACTGATGGATAACCCCGAGTCCTCCCTGGCGAGCCATCGCGATCGCCATCCTGCTTTCAGTCACGGTTGCCATGTTGGCGCTGACAAGAGGGATGTTTAGAGAAATATTTCTTGTAAACTTCGTTTTTACGTCAGCTTCTGTACGAGAACTTAACGGTGTACGTTTTGGAACAAGAAGAACATCGTTGAACGTAAGCCCCAATCTGATCTGGTTCATGTGCTGATCATTAATTGCAGAGTTCTTATGCTGTTTATATAGGTTTTGTATTCGCCGGCTCTGTCCGGAATTGTGCCGCTGCCAGCCTGCCAGCTGAAACGATTTACATTGTGTTAGACGTCCTCTCTGGACAACATCTCCTCAAACCAGCTCTATAAAAGGTTATTAATTAATGTTTTATAAATAAGGTTATTTAAATATATCAGCCAGTCTCACAATTCGGAAGCGTTAAATACCCTTCTTATTTCTTCTCATAAATAAATTTTTGATGGTGTACTAAGCAAACGCAGAAAGATCAAAATTGACTGCTTCCTTTATCAAGCTTCCTTTATCAAGCTTCCTTTATCAATTAAGAATATAATAATTAAGAATATAATTCCAAAGGATCATGTCTGCTTTTGGTGGAAGACTTTGTTGAAGGGTCCGCCTAATTTAGGAAAAATACACCGGATGAAACAAGGAACAGGGGCTTTAAATAAGAGAAAAACATTTTTTCCTTGTATATTATAATCTAACGCGGGGAGGAGGAAAACCATGAAAAAAATAGCATTTTCTATCTTTTTAATTTTGATGATGGCTGC
>JACQXV010000112.1 GCA_016208715.1 Candidatus Woesearchaeota archaeon
TTGGCGGATCATTGTAAAAGAAATAAGCAGTCGAATGGAAAAGCGTGAGCTGGATAATCTTCAGAAAAAAGCACCTGCCGCTCAAAATTCCATGGCAACGGGAGGTCGGGAAGGTGTAAAATAAATTTTCCCCCCGTGTGCGTGAGCATATACCTTTGCCGGATACCGTACACCGATGTTTTTTTAAATCGTGGCTTCGTAGGTCACCTCCCCGCGGCCGTCGATTCCAGGAGCGGTTTCCGGTATCATGGATTCGTTCCACTCCGGCTTGAACATGCAATACAGGACGCGGTTGAACATGATTTGCATGACATCATAAACCGTCAGGCGTGGTTCCTCTTCATTCAGCCGGACTTTATGGCGCTTCAACTCCTCGCTTTTTTGCTTCAGCCGACCGAACGCCTCCAGCCATCTTACCACCAGGATGGCTTTGCCGTCTTCGGGTTGTTGTTTCTCTCCTTGTTCAAACTTTTCCTTTAATTTGATGATATGTGAATAGGAAGCTTTTTTCAAATTCTGATGATTGTTGTCGCCTGGGAACAGTTTCTGGGAGGCGATAACCAATTCCATCGTCTCGTCGATTTTTCGACTAAGACCTTCGGAAGTCGAACAGGGTCAATCCGGTAACCACCTTATAAATTATGGCGACGGTTGCTTGCCAATCCTGTAAATGCAATACGGCCGGCAAATCGCCGAAAATCTCCTTTAGCCAATCGTTTTTGATAAGATGGGAAGGAGTTGCGTAAAAAGGAGTTCCGCCTAACTGTGGTTGTTTCACCCCCCCCTCATCCATCCCGTAATACACAGCGGTCTCCACGTCGATAAGGCCGATGGAAAACTGATCCGGATGTAAAAGAAAGCGCGGGTATTGAGATCGTTCACCGGCAACCAGCAAATTGTCCGGCTTCAAATCCCGCATGGCCACCTGCCTTTCAGCCAACCAGGCCAACAATTCAAGCATATTAATAATGATACTCGTAAGTTGATTTTTATTGCGGGCGAACATCACCTCCCGGACATACTGTCTCACTGCTTCCCGATAGTCATTCAC
>JACQXV010000113.1 GCA_016208715.1 Candidatus Woesearchaeota archaeon
AGTGGCCAAGATGGCGCTGTTCTTCAAGTTCTTCGCGGGTTCGAATATAAAAGACTTCCCGCTGGCATTCGTTGCAATAGCGTTTGTCAGGATCGTCAAGGATCAAGAGTTCCTCCCAGTACATCGGACATTTGAACTTAAAGTCACACTCGTGGATGACAGATTTTGCGACCATAAAAACCTCATGATTTGTTATTTTGGCATTGCCAGACTGATACCCCTTTGGTTACCACAAATGACCCATTGCCTTAAACTGACTGGCTGGCTGGTGTCTGGTAAAAACATCTTTGTCCAGATCAAAGAAGAGCCCGGCGTTGACAACGGTTTTGATATACCACCAGTGGCCCTGCCAGTCAGGCGCATACCGACCATTTGTCATCATCTGGACCCAATCCCCAGGAGGTGAGCACAATGTCTTTCGCATATGTAACCTGATCGGAGCGCCGCTTGACTGTACAAAGGTTACCCAGGCGTGCTGCTCATTGTGACCAACCGCGATAGACCCAGTTCCAGGAAAAATATAAGGACTTGCAGTGATCTTTTCCAGGGGAGCGGAGAATGAGTTTTCTTCACCAAAATGTACTGAATGGAAAATCACTCGTGCTTTTGGGTCCGGAACTGAATCAACTGGAAACAGCATCTGTTCCGGAACGGCATACCGGGCTCTGGCCAGCGGCCCCACACGTGAAACTTTTGTCCATCTGGTTGTAATCTCCTGCACCAGCAAAACTGGTTTTCTGACTTCAGCTATGTTCTTTGGGTTTCCCATACTTCCCTTTTTCAATCATCTTCTTTCGGCTTTTCTGCCTTCCCAGTCAACATACTGGTAAAACCAAGCGCCAGAGCGGAACAGAAGGTAACCACCAGGGTTCGTTCCCACCACACAAAATGCATATAGTCACTCTCGGTACGTGGCTGGCCGGTTTTCCCAACGTAGCCTTGCGGAGTTTTGCGAATTGGTGCGTCTGGAAATTGCCAGAAGCCATAAAACAACACGCCTATCGCTGTCAGAATACCCGCCAGAAACAGCGCATTCACCACTTTTCCTAACGGCGTTATAGGTTGTCGCTGTCGGTCGAGTGCAGCCTGCCTGTGAACTCTTTCAAGTGCCTGGTCAAAAATGGTGC
>JACQXV010000114.1:0-1311 GCA_016208715.1 Candidatus Woesearchaeota archaeon
AATGTTATCCGCACATCCGGAAGCGACACGCCGGTCGCACTTGCCGCAAACGGCACGATCACGCTGGAAGGCGCAATCGAGTCCAGCGGAACAACCAATGTTGTTGCAAGCAATGCCATTACGGTTAATGACATCACGGCCGGTGGAGGAATATATATTGATAACGTAATTATTCCGGGTCTTGACGGCTTTTCAACAACGGGCAGCGTAATGGTCACGGGGAACTTAAGCGCCCAGGCAGGAACAAATGCCGTATTTGTCATGTCGGTTGATGATTTCATCATGGAAGACAATACGGAAATATCAACAACCGGCGGCAACATTACGATCACCGCCGGCCAGCTGCTGACAGTCGGAGATGCCTACTTAAGCAGGCTGGATGCAATGGGCGGGAATATCACCATTACAGTAAGCGGAGCCATCTCAGATATTAATGATGCTGACCTGAATGCTATAGCCGGCACGTTGACGATGACCGCTGTAAACGGCATAGGCACAAACAATGCACTTGAAACATCGATTGATACATTGGTAGCCCACAATAACGGGACAGGCGATATCGGTATTGTCGAAACGGATGATATTATCCTTTCGGATGTAGATACAAATATCGGCGACATCAATGTGCTGGCGTACGGAAGCATAACAGCGACGGATGTCCAGGTGGATTCAGGCATTGGAGATATTGACCTTATAGCTTTTGTCGGTGATTTGACGGCAACAAATGTTCAGACGGTGAACGGAAATATAGACCTTGTGGCAATCGGCGGCGTCACGGCAACAAACGTAATAGCAGGAGGTGCAGGCGATATCTTCATCGAAGCAGTAACCGGAAGCGTTACGGCTGATATTGTGACGGCACTCGAAGATGTTGTAAATATCGTGTCGAGCAACAGAATTTCAATGGCCGGCCTAACGTCAATGATAACCTCAGCCGATGCAATCTTACAGGCTGCTAACGGCATCGATGTGTACACGACGGTAACCAACATTACCGCGCAGAATACCGGCAGCGGCGATGTTTCCATTCGTGAAACCGATACACTGGTGGTTGCGGATCTTATGGGAACCGGCACGGGTGTTCTTGCAGCCGGAGCAGGGGATATTACCATTAACGTGCTGGCCGGCACACTGGATATCAACCCAGCCGTTTCCGCCGGCGGAAGCGTGGATATCGACGCTGCTTCAACGATATCGGTAAACGGGTCGCTGGACGGCACGACCGTGATTGCCAATGCGGGTATTCTGGACATTAACAGCGCAACCGACGACATCAACATAACGGATTCCGAGCTGATCGGCGGCCAGGTC
>JACQXV010000114.1:1403-2609 GCA_016208715.1 Candidatus Woesearchaeota archaeon
GTCCGGCACGGATGCGTATAATGGTGTTACTGGCGATACGATCAACCTGATTGATAATTTAGTTGGTGTGCTTGTTCAGGCCACAGTGGATGATGTTTGGTTTAATGATGCTGTGCTTGTAACTGGCGATGCTCAGATAATGGCGGATCAGCGTGATGTTAATTTCGTAAGCACTTTGGACAGCGCTGTTGCGGTAAACGGTGACGTGGAAGTCTTTGCCTTGAACGGCATGGCTGATTTCAATGATAATGTCGGCGCCAACTTGGCATTGTTGAAGCTCACCGTCAATGCAAAAGATACCTTCTTTGATGGAGTGGGAACGCTGACTGCGGGATCGGTTAATATAGGAACCGGCGGCCTTGAAGTTTATGGTGACCAGGGAACAACAACATTAAACGGCAATGTGATCTCAGCAGGCAATGTCCTGATAAACGATACGGTAGTATTGACGAATAATGTAACGATAGACACAGCGACTCCGGCGACACCGGATGCCAATGTTGAGATTACCGGCACGGTGAATGCGGATGATGTTCTTAATCTGTGGGATTTCACAATCAATGCCGGAACCGGCAATGTGACGCTCAGGGATTCGGTGGGCAACGACGAGGCGGTGCGTGACTTTACTGTCCTGAGCACCGGCCAGACAATTCTGAACAACAACATCGTCGCTTCCCGGGATATCCTGCTGGGTGGGGCTACGAACATCGATCTGGATTCGGATGTCTGTAACTGCTCTTGACCGAACTCTGCTTTATGCTGGCGATGACGTTTTAATTAATGCTCAGGTTACTTCAGGCATCGGCGGAGCGGACATTCGCGCTCTTGATGATGTAATAACCACGGCTGTAGTTGATGTAATGGGAGATGTAGCGGTTGTAGCCGGCGGTGATTTTACGGTCGGCGATGATGCTGCGGACACCTTTACAAGCAGCGCCGGAAGCATAGAAGCGACAGCGGTTGGTCCGGTAGTTATAAACGCTGCATTTACTGCGGATCAGACTATGTTTATAGAGGGCAGCACGATTACGATTAACGATGCGAGCACAGCCGGGACCGACATGACGCTGGTATCCACGGTCGGCAGCATTATAAATGACACGACGGCTCCGATACTGGCAGGCGGCAACATTGATATAACCAGCGCAGCGAATCTGACGTTAAATGATACGCTTACCAGCACAGATGGATCAATTGAAGGAACGA
>JACQXV010000115.1 GCA_016208715.1 Candidatus Woesearchaeota archaeon
AACGCTACCCCTGCAAAAATTGCCGTCAGCATTGATTATCTCCTCCTATAATTAAGAATGGTCAGGATACAACTAAACACTTCTATCTGTCACCCTGAGCACTTCGCCATTTGTCATCCTGAGCGTAGTCGAAGGATCTCAGTTTGGCTCAGTATAAACTCCGTCGAAGGGTGCATGGTTCGACAAGCCTGTCCTTGTATAATGAATTTGTCAGGTAAGAGAAAGGTGAATCGGCGCCTGTCCTAAAGGTCAAGAACTTGTGGCTCAGATTCGATCCCTTTCTCACAGCGTTCATCAAATCGTACAGTGTCTTAGGCCACTTCCTTGAAGTTGAGCTTGTATCGCAAGGTTGATTTGAACAGTTTACCTGGAATAACAACATAACACAAGGAGCTTCATGATGGATCAAACGGTTCTTGGAATTGACGTGTCAAAGAAAAAATTTGATATTGCCCTGTTGATCAGCGGCAAGATCAAGAACAAAGGTTTTACCAATAGCAAGGAAGGCTTTAAATCTTTGTTGGAGTGGCTCGTCAGGCATAATGTGCATAAAGTCCATGCCTGCCTTGAAGCCACAGGGACTTATGGCGAAGGGTTGGCAGAATTTCTTTATGAAGCCGGGCATACGGTAAGTATTGTCAACCCGGCCAGAATCAGGGGATTTGCGCAAAGCGAACTGATACGGACAAAAAATGACCGGGTGGATGCGGGGCTGATAGCGCGCTTTTGCGAAGCGATGCGTCCTGCGCCATGGACCCCTGCAGCTCCTGAGATCAAGAGACTCCAGGCCCTTGTAAGACGCATGGACGCCCTTGTGGGGATGCGCACCCAAGAGCTGAATCGCCTGGATATTGCCAATTTTGCTGTCGGAAAGTCCATCAGGGACCATATCGCTTACCTTGACCAGGAGATTGCAAAGGTGAAGGAACTAATGCGCGAAGGTATTAACAAGGACCCTGACCTTAGAAAAAAAAGGGACCTGCTGGTGACTATTCCTGGCATTGGCGAAACGACGGTCAGTATTGTGCTCGCGGAACTCAATGCCTTTCGTACCTTTGACACCATCCAGCAGGTAGTTGCCTTTGTGGGACTGGTCCCGAAAGAAAAAGAATCGGGCAGCTCTGTAAAAGGCAGACCCAGGATTTGCAAGATCGGAAGTGCACGGGTGCGCACAGCCCTGTATATGCCCGCTTTGGTCGCCATCAGACATAACCCTGTCATTTTGGCCTTCCATGCCCGTCTTAAGGCAAAAGGGAAAAACGGAAAAGTCATTGTTTGCGCCATTATGAAAAAGCTGCTCCACATTATGTTTGGCATACTCAAAAACAATAAGCCTTTCATACCCGATTTCCCGGCGGTTACCCCTTGACATGGAAAACAGTATCTGAGCCCCGCCGAAGGGCTCACCATGACATTTTCATGGTTTTTTGAAGCAAGACAGAATTGACATTTTTAATTTTATTGCCGAAGTAATAACCTTAATGCAATGGAGATGAAAATTTCGCGATAGATGGCGGATCTCAACGTCAGAGCGTTTCCAAATCAGCTGAGAATTGACTGTAATCGGCAAAAATAAAAACCCCTGCCGAAGCAGAGGTTTCAGTAAAAAGCATGGTCGGAGCGGCGGGATTCGAACCCACGACCCCCACTACCCCAAAGTGGTGCGCTACCAAGCTGCGCTACGCCCCGATAAAAAGCAAGAGGGATAAAAACAAGCTTAAAGAGTATATCAAAGATGTCCTTTTTTTTCAAG
>JACQXV010000116.1 GCA_016208715.1 Candidatus Woesearchaeota archaeon
TATAGTCCTCGCATTCTCCCTCACGGCAGCCTCAGCATGTTTTTCCAAGCTATCCAGCTTCTCCCTGGCACCTGTCGCCAGCCTGTCAGCAAGCTCAAGGTTCCCCTTGTTGAGAGCGGCATAGAGTATAGTCCTCGCATTCTCCCTCACGGCAGCCTCAGCATGCCCTTCGAGCATCTCCAGCTTCTCCCTGGCACCCAAAGCCAGCCTGTCAGCAAGCTCAAGGTCGCCCTTACGGAGAGCGGCACAGAGTATGTTCCTCGCATTCTCCCTCACGGCAGGCTCAGCATGTTTTTCCAAGCTATCCAGCTTCTCCCTGGCACCCAAAGCCAGCCTGTCAGCAAGCTCAAGGTTCCCCTTGTTGAGAGCGGCACAGAGTATAGTCCTCGCATTCTCCCTCACGGCAGCCTCAGCATGCCCTTCAAGCATCTCCAGCTTCTTTTGGATATCAAAAACAGAGGTTTTGCTAAGATTTTTTGATGGTGAGGTGAATCTGAATTCAACGCAAAGCTCAACTTCAGCCAAAAGATGCCGAGCAAGATATGGAAGCAACGTTTCAAGCCTGCCCTCCAATTTCATCGGCTGCCTGTCCTTCTCATCGTAGTAATAGAGGGCAAACAGCCTGGAGAAGCTCAAGGCAAGCTTTTCATATTCTTTTTTCACTTTCTTATCCGCCGATTTCTTGCCGCCTTTGCTGTTTTGTTCTGATGAGTAAGGACTGCCAAAAGCGCCTCTCTGGCATTATTCATGTTTATTTTTATGTATATATGTGTTTATATAACTAAGGCTGTGCGGATATTATCAAAATTTTGTTAATTTTGATAATAGTATCAAAAAACATAACTTTATATGCTTATAGTTATATAATTTGATACGATGAAACTAAGCAAGCGAGAAGCAGATATACTTGATTTTGTCCTTGGAAAACGGACAACCGCCAAGGAGCTCTCGGTAGCCTTAGGCATAAAAAAACCCAATCTTTCGAAATACCTGCGAAAACTAGTTAAGCTTCGCCTGCTAGTCGTTGCGAAAATAGGCCGCAATACGGAGATACGCCCCGATCCACAGCTGTCTTTCGGTTTTGCCCAAGCCAAAGTCGGGTTCTCTTCAATCCGGCTGGCGGATATCCTGGCCGGAGGCAGGCCATTCCTATTGAGTTTCCTCAGGACAAAAAGGGCATTCCGGACTTCGGAGATTGATCTGCCAGCGGTGACTGCCAAAAGGATGCTGAAAAAACTGAGATCGC
>JACQXV010000117.1 GCA_016208715.1 Candidatus Woesearchaeota archaeon
GTCTGATAGCGTCATCGAAGTCGCCGGCATTGAGGGCGGAAGTTCCTTTAGCGATAAGTACGTCGGTGGAGTCGGCCATTTTCTACCTCGTTGGAGTTATAGATAACGTGAGTTCGGGATAAGGCGGGGCATCCTACAATCAGGTATTCTTTCTGTTGTCCACAACATCAAGAGCCTGACAAAGGAGCCCCACCCATGAATAGTTTAACCGATTTGTTCTATGCCGTAGATAACTTTTGCCAATAGTTTGAACCCCAATGGAAACAGCACAACTGACCACAGGTCTCAAGCAGCGTCATCGCGCTCGACAACTTTGTTTGAGTGAAATTATGACCATCGTAATTCATTTTCATCAATCGCATTACCGAGATTTTAAAACGTACTATATCGAGCATGTGCAAAAGCACTTGCAAGGCGAATTTCCTCATCTGGTCAGTTATCAGCGCTTTGTTGAACTGATGTCCAGTGCCGTCGTTCCGTTATGTGCTTATTTGCTTCAATGTTTCGGGCATTGCACAGGCATTTCCTTTGTAGACTCTACCCCGATTGCAGTTTGTCATAACCGGCGTATCCCTTCTCACAAGGTGTTTGACGGGTTAGCCGCTCGTGACCAGAACTCAGTCGGCTGGTCTTTTGGCTTCAAATTATATTTAGTTGCCAATGACCAGGGGGAGTTACTGGCTTGTTCCTTCACGCCCGGTAACGTCGATGACCGCGTACCGGTGCCAAGACACGTTCGCAAATTATTCGGAAGGTTGTTCGGTGACAAAGGCTATCGCTCCCAAAAACTTTTCAAACACCTGAGGGAATCGCTCGGCGTTCAACTGATTACTAATATGCGTGCCAATATGAAAAACAAACTGCTGCCACTGTCCGATAAGTTGATGTTACGAAAACGGATGATCATGGAGACGATCGCTGACCAACTCAAGAACATTTCTCAAATTGAGCATTCGCGTCATCGTAGTTTCAACAACTTTTTTGTCAATCTCTTGGCAGGCTTAATTGCGTATTGCCATCAAGACAAGAAACCATCTTTGCATCCTGATCATCTGTCGCGTTTGAAATCTGTTATCCCGAACTGACGTTAGATATCTAATGTGTAAGCCATTAAAACTGTGCCTTAGGGTAATCGATGAGAAAGCATGAGTCATGTAGCAATTCCCACTGCAGGGCTGGCAATTCCAACAAGAAGATTAACCAGCGCATTAGTCGGATCGATGAAGAACGCAAGAATAAAACTACCAACGGCTATTAGCATTAAGAGCGGCATACCAATTCTCTGAACACCAGGACTCAAACTAAATAACCTAAATCTTTCAAAAAGCGATAGGGAGCGGGGGCGAAGAGGCCCGTTAAGGACCCCCAAAAAGTGCCTCTGGCCTTCTAATATCCTACTGGTTGTTGCCGCTGACAGGGCATTGAGCCAATCGATCCGTTCCAACCGTTCTGATTTTTGCCCATACAACATTCCAGTAAGATCTTGTAATTTTTCTTGCGCTTCCCTCCATGTTGATGCTCTACATCGTGAGCAATGGAATGAATGGAGGTATATAATTGGTCAGTTTCCATATTATTATGCAAGATGCGGAGGCGATCTGGTAGAAGTGAATCCTCTTCAGCAATCCCAGTCAATAACTGGTTGCGTTATGGACTGCCTTGATCGCGCTTATTCGGCCACGAAGCTGCTAATGGATTGCCCTTGTCCGATAATGTGCTGGCAATCTCTTTTGCAAGCCATCTCGTTGTTGGCACAGATGATGGTCGTTGGAATCCTTGCTTCTTTCCAAAATCGACAACGTGCCATAATGCCTCAAGCGCTGTTGACCGATCTAGCAAGAGACTCATAATTTTTGCTGGTAGGAAATCGCTCGCCACTTTAATAAAACCTTCCAAATCATTATCTCGTTGCTCCGAACCAGAATTCATGACGGAGATATTCCAGTCAATAATTTTCATTCGTTTGCCGTCCCAAAACAGGTGTCGTGGCTGAAAATCTGTATAGGCAATCGAACAAGCATGTACACGCGCCAGAAGGGTATAAAACTGTGCGCAGAAATTGTATCCTTCGCGCATGCTAAAAGTAGCATTTCGTCGTTGGCTGCGATGTTGCAAGTCATTTCTCAAGTCAAGCAGTTCTAGAACAATTATTGGAAGATCATGAAAAAGATCGTTGCTGATGCGCCCATATTTATGCATCTTGATTGCCCAGGGTACTGATACGACTAGAGGCGTGCTCAAAATCGCTATTTCAGTTTGAAATGCTAGTTCGCGTTTCTCTATGCTCGCAATTGTGTTGTCTGTCGAATCCCTGGGATGCATTATTTTTAATGCGACCGATCTGCGGGGACTCATTTGTTTGGCTGGATACACGGCCGCATATCGTCCTTCTCCAAGTTTTGGACCCGATATTGTGTAAACATCGCCGTTAAGATTAACTGATATATTGGTATTCAAAAGTGCCTCCCTTGTTCATAGGGTAAATATGCCTCCGTTAATTGATTGCTGACAGCATTTCGGATTCGCGAAGTGCTTGAAAACAGGGCGCCTCCACATTCTCCGACAAACTACTAAGGGGTCGGAGTTGATACTGGGATAGGGGTTGGGAATACAATGTCTACTGAGTTCACAGATACCCAACCGAACGACTTATCGCAAGTTTCATAAGTTACTGAGTACATAGCACTATTCTGCGAGCACACATAGAAATCCGTGTCTCGAAACAGGTATGTACTAGGTATAGCAGACGTAACCAGGCTAAATACGGCAGCATTAGCGTTGCCGCTTCTGACTTCGGCCTTATGTGGTCTCTGTGTCGATGAACTTGGTAATTGAAGCCTAATATATTGGGCGAGCACTAATCCAGCAGGTTTGTCGCAGTTATTTCTTGTTATCAAGTAGGACACATTCCGCTTCTCGCATATTGTGATTTGTTCATCTATTTGCAATGTGCCTAGGGTTTTTCCGGTTTCATCAACAATGGCCAAACCAGGCAAAGAGTTTTTTCCCACATACGAACTTAGAGTAGGAGAGGGTCTCGGGGTAAAAGTTGGCAAAGTAACGGTTGGAGTGGCCGTTGCTGACATGGTAGCTGTCAGAATTGCGGATGCTGTTTGAAAGGGCGTTGCAGACGCTGTTTTGGAGGGTGTTGCAGATGCTGTTTGAGCGGGAGTTGGTGTCGCGGTAACGGGCGGGGGTGGCAGATTTATTAAAATAACCGCACACAGAACAATAGCAGCCAATGCAGCTAAGCTTGCGATTATTCCGGAAATCCGCTGTCGCGTGTAGAACGAATTCGCTTCTACCGAATCGCTTCGAGCTGAAGCATTATCTGGATCAAGTGCCACCGCAATTTTATAGTGAGCGACTGCCACCGACCATTGCCTCTTCGAGTGCGCCTCTTTTCCTTTCTTATAGAATTCATCTGCAACACTTTTTAGCGAAAGTTGAAATTCCTTGAACTCGGTTTCATCAGTTATACGCGGCCATTTTGTTTTCGCCTCTTGCATCATTGCCCCCACCTCAATAAAATGGCTTTTTACGTTTGCTTGCTTCGCTTTTTGCACAAATCCCCATGCTGATTCTGTGTTCTCTTTCGCCTTTTTCAAAATATTATTCACGTTCGGATCTTTAGGATAAAGGTCCGCTACCTCCTTGGCTATTTGGATGGCCTGATTCAAATCACCTGTACTCAAAGCGTGGTCTACTTGAGTCATCCGATTTGCTAAGAGCGTCTCTTGTCGCCTTTGAATCAGAGACTTCAATCCTGTGACAAGCGACGAAGTGGGCAACAATTCGATCTTGCCGATCTGTTCAGCACGCATCGCTGCCTCAGCCAGTTCATCTTCTTCCAGTGCTTTCCCAAATCCAGTAATAAGCCATGCAAATCTTTTAAGATTCGCTGTCATTGTCAAAGCTTTTTGGACTTCCGCATCGTTAGCATTATATGAACGAGCTTGTTCGATTTTATTTTCAAGACCTTGTAGCCCTGTTTGATCCAGCGCAAGCACTGTCGGCTTATTAGAGCTTAACCGTCCACGAACACCATTAATCCACTCGTATTGCATCGCTGCCAATTCGCTTTGGGCATTTTTGGCAAGAGCATTACCCCATTCTGCCCGGGCAGCAAACAGATCCTGTTGAAGCTTGGCAAGACCTATAGCATTTGATTCAAGCGCAGACTTGAATCTAGTTTCGGCATCTTGGAAATTGTTGAGCGATAAATAATGCGCTACTTCATTGTGTATAGACCTCGCATCCACAATCTTTGCACGCAAATCCCGAAACCGTCTATCTTCTGGCAAATGAAACGCATCGTCCAACCGTCGAATTGCACTATCAAAGCTGCCCGCCTCTGCAAGATCTCGCGCCTGAGCGAGCGTGTCTCGAGCAATTGCCTCTAGCCCAGCCAAAAGATGTTGCCGCGCCTTTTCCACTTCGGGATGTCCAAGATCGATCTCGTGCTTACCCTCGAGAAATATCAATGCCTCTCTTAACTTGCCGGACTCTTCCAACCCTCTGACACTCTGTAACACTTGTGTACGATTTACACCCACTTTGGCTTTGTCGAGCAGCTTATTAATACGGGTTTCATTCGGATCATTTGTTAATTGAATTGCTTCTTCAAGCAATTTAACAGCCTCGCCATACTTCGCATTTTCAAACGCCGCTTGTCCATCCGCCGCAAGTCTACTGGCGTGACTACGTAGCTTATCCCTACCTGCTGTAATAACTCTCTTCTTTTCATCCAGAATCCCGCTAATAGGGAGGCCCAGAAGGTCTGCTTGCTCAATGCTCTTTTCAGATTCTGAATAATTTTCTTGTGCAACAAACTGGTCAATCTGAGCACGAATTTCCTCCCATCTTCGCAGCGACGTTAATAAACTCTCAACTCTCACCTTAATTGAACTTAGGCTAGCCGATGAAGCGGCCTGCGTGAGTATATTCTGAAGTAGTTTACGTGCTTCTGGAATATTATTGTTGGCAATCTTGCCTATCGCTTGTTTTAGATTGTTATCTGCGTCGCGGTATTGGTTGATGACCGGCTCAATAATTTTGAGGCGCTCAGGTACACCGTGCCCTTGTTTGTGAGATTTAGCAGTTCTATATAGATGCTCCGCCTCCGCTAATTCTCCTTGCGCAAGATGTTTGGCAACTTCGGCTTGGATTTTATCCAGAGCTGGTAGTTGTCTGCGCCCTTCTTCGAGCTCTTTTTTTAGTTGTTCTAGATCTTCATTGCTCCGGGGAAAAATTCGCTCTAATTCTCGGATAAGTGTATCTGCTTGCTCATAGTCTTCCGTCGATATGGCGTTCTCAATTTGGAGAATTCCACTACCGCGTTGCTCGATCTTTCCGAAATAATTTCGCGCTTCATCTATCAGTGGTTTTATAACATCATCGGTTATTTCTAAATTTGCTACTACACCAAAAAGTTCTTTGGCTACCCTATAATCAGATCTGTCTAATGATTTAATGCCACGGCCCAGTGTTTTCTCGGCGTTTTCAAACCTCGATTGTCGAGCCTCAACTTTCCTAAGAAATCCGGCACCAGCAGCCGTCGCTCGTTTTGTCTGCGCCTCCTTCGCAAGTTCAAAAGCTTTAGAAAAGTCTCCTCTCCTAAGGACCTTTTCTCCGTCGTCAAGTTTGCTTTGTATCTGCTGAATCAAGGTGAGCAAACCGATAGTATCATTATCATCGAGCAGGTTAAGTAAAGCTTGTTGCGCCAGTTGTTCTGCTCTACTCAATTCGCCTGATTCGAGTTCCTTCTGACTTTCCTCGAACAAGGCATAACCTTTTTGAAGACTTTCTAGAATGCGTCGTGCATTTGCGATGCCAGGGATATTGTTTTCAGCGATCGTCTCGGGCAATTTGGCCAAAGCGTGTTGCAGTACTCTCTGTGCATCTTTATATTTGTGCCGACCCTGAAACGAAACAGCACGTTCAATAGCCAGATCAATCCGGTCAGAATCATGTTTCTCTCGTTCAATTTCCAACCTTACGACTTGCAATTGCTGATCATAGGGCAGATTCAAATCATCTAGAAGTTTCAACGCCTTCTCATGATGACCAGATTGGCGCTCGTCATTCACTTGTTCAATGATCTGGCGCTTCTGTCTAGCCGCCTCTGCATGCTTTTGAAGTTTCTGCGCTTCATTATAAGATGGCATTAGTTCTAGAGCACGGCTAGCCTGTTCTCGCGCTCTATCGTAGTCGCCGGATTTAAGCATGTTCTGTGCCCTAGTTACCAATTCTTGCGACTCGGAAGCGGCTTTGTAAAGACTCTCGCCTCGCCTCGCCAGAACTTGGCTTTCTTCAGTCAGGAACTTGCTGGGCAACTTCCTATATTCTTTTTCTACTGTCCCCAGATCGCCAACGCTCCAAGCCATCTCCAATGATTGAACTATACCCTGCACCAGGGTTTCTTGTTTTCGAGCGGATTCCTCGAATTCCTTGTTCGCTTCGTCAACTGCTATCTGAATGCGCTTCTTGTTCTCGTTAAGCGAGGCACGCAGAGCACTTACTGCCTTGTTATTAGGTGCTCCATCAGTAATCGTCACAGCTTCTTGTATCTTTGTTACCGCATCATTCCATTCTCTTGCATTAGTTAAAGCTAAAGCTTCCTCTAGCTTAGTAGTCGCACTTATTATCGCTTTCGCTTCTTCTTCTATACGAGTCTTCAGGCCATTTCCGATATGACTGCCAGGGAAGAAAGATAGTAACCTGTCTACGTGCTCTCGAGCAGCTTGGTAATTACCAACACCATATTCCTTTTCCGCGTTTGCCCGTGCCTGTTGTGCTTCCCGCGCTTGCTTTAGCAAATCGACCGCTTCAGGAATGCCATTAATCTTCACTAGTTCTTGAATGGCTTGTTCAAATCTGTCATTATCCAAATTCATTTTGCCAAGCCGGAGTGATTGCCTTTGCTCGATCTCGCGCCGCATCTGCGCGATCTGCAGGTTATCGCCGAACTCCAGAGAGAATTCTTCTAATAGATCCCTCGCTTTGTCCGAATCCTCAGACAAGGCATTCGTAGCCTGCTTCAACAGTTGGGACGCTCGTGCTGCTTCATTCCAACCACGTTTTGCGGACTGAGAACCGGGATCGATGACCAGCGCAGCCTCAAAAGCAGCTAGCGCTGCCGCAAAATCTCCATGGGCCATTGATTGCTTGCCATGCGCTATTTGCACGCTGACACCGCGAATGAGATCCGCCAAGGTCTTAACATCAGCGCGGTTGACAAGTAACAATGGTTTCAGTGCAAGCTGATAATCTTCATTGTTTAAATGTGCACGTGCTTGTTTCAGAACCTGCACGTCTGATGTCTGGTTCTCATCAGTAGCGCGTGCCTCCAGTAACATCGCCACAGACAAAAGGGAAGGAGAGTAGTAAACCGATTCTTTGAATCTGCGGATAGCATCGCTGTAATCACCTACGCGCAATGCGGATTCCCCAACTGTACGCTTAGATAGGGCCTTTTGTTCCAACTGACCAGAATTTCCTCCTCCAAGCACAGTCACAACTTCATCAAGGATCGGGTCATAAAGATAATGAACCGAAATCAATCGAATCATTAGCTTGACTCGCGGCTGAGAGCGCGGCCAGTGTTATCTTTGGAAGCCGACTACCGTTTTCATGATCATTTGGGGATGTGTATAACCGGCCAGAAAAAACATGGTACATGATTCGCCCAAATTCGAAGCGATCTGTATCCAGATCATCTTGTGTTGCCGCCAGAGTGGAAGCATTCCAATCAATTACTTTCATCCGTTTATTTTCAGCATCCCAGAAAATATGCCCTTCCTTCATATCTTTGTAGGCAATCTCCAGCTCATGAATCGCATACAAGAGAGCACTGAAACGACGGCAGATCTCAAGCCCCTGTTTTGGAGCCAATCCGGATTTGTCTAGGATAAGCTGATTCAGGCTTTTGTAATGCTCAGGATCAACAAATTCAAGTGCAAGGTACGGTACCTCCATTTTAGAATCTGACCCCAACTTTTCCTCTAGACGGGTTAGGTCAGATTGAATCTGTCCGCGACCAGCGGGTGAACCTTCAAATAAATCAAATATGAAGCTTGGTTTGCTCCTATAAGGATTCCCAACACATTTCTTAAGCAGATCATCCGATTCACTTCTGCTCTTAGTGGATGTTTTCAAGAATTCTAGACATATTGGCGCGACCCCACGTAGACCCACAACATCACTAATTCCCTGCTTAGCCAGAAGTGCTAAAATTACTGCTTCCTGTGCAAAATTCAAGCGTCGCCCTTCATCTGCGGTGTTGAAGATCAGTCCCGGATGAATCACTTTTATTACCAGTCGCTCCGGTGATTGACCTGCGCTTTCAGCTAAGTAAGCGCTTGCAAAGTAACCATCAACACCCAGCTTTCGCTTGATATAGTATTCGATTCCAGAAATATTAAATGGGGGATATTCTTCTGCCATAGAGCTAGAGGTTCACACACACTAATTTTTGGGCTATAAACGAAGAAAAATCAATTCTAAATCGTTTTTTTTCAAAAACGCTCTTTCGACAGGGCGCGCGCCGATTTTTGCGTACGATGACAAAGTGTGAATGAAGTTGTTCACCACGAACGTTTTGGAGGCTGACTACTAAACGATATTTGCGTCCCAAGTACGGGAAAGCGTTATCCGAGACAACTTCTTTGCCGATACGATTGAGGGAATACTTTTGAGGATGACAAGTCTTTTCAAACAGTTCAATTTTTTTCGACCCAGCAACTTTGTGAACGGTATGGAGTGACGTTTCGAGTGACGTGCGCACTGTGACACTCCAGTCACGTTCCGCGATCAGAGCAAGTGTGCTGAGATTAGAATAAACCACTCGATATTCGAGGTTCATGGTCGCACTATAGTTATAAAGTTTTTCTTGCCCACGCCATCAAACGCGGGATGTTCCCCCAACGTTCATCACACAGTCCTTGAAACTGGTCAAAATCTTCGGAGACCAATAGCCTTTGTGTTTCTTCTTTAAGTCTATTTTTTTGCTGGGGTGGAATTCCCAGACCCCACTGAGTGAACTTCCTGAAGTATACGGTTGAATAGATGCTGGGTCAAATTCACATTCTGCCCAAGTGCATTTCAGACCTCATGCCCAGCTGCTCACCTGTGTTGGCTATATTGGTCGTCCCTCCCTATGTTGTTCGCTGCTAATCCGTTGAGATGATTGTTTATATGGGGCGCACGTGTTGTTGCATACGGCGTCGAAAATGGGAGAGGGACGAGGGCCGGACAGCGTGCTCGAAATGATCATCCCCAAGAGTTACGCTGCTGAGATGAATTTGTGAAAGTTGCGATTATGATTGAGCGGTATGCAAGACAATCCTTCTTTTGTCACGAAGGCTCCTTCATCAAAAGAATTCAACCGCCAACAAGCGACCTATGATTTTGCAACTAAATCCGGGTCACTTGAAAATCTATCACTTAGATTTCGCCCGAAATTCGTCCTATCGCCTATCATTTTTGGCATATGCGATGTGCCGAATTTCGGGCGAAAATTGCGGCGAGTCCTAACGTGATTTTGGCGTAGTTATCGTGGAAAATGGGGAGCAATTCAAAGGAGAACATGATGAACAAAATCATGGTTGGTCTTACACAAAGTGTGCGAATGAGTCATGTGCCATTGGCGGCATTGGGCTATGCATTGAATCGTGCTGGGGTGTTGAGCCCGTTGGCGGAGGTGACGTTACCTATCAAAGCAA
>JACQXV010000118.1 GCA_016208715.1 Candidatus Woesearchaeota archaeon
ATAAAGTAAATAATATAAAATGCTACTACACAAAACCATGGCAAAAAAAAGACGAGCCACCGCCTCAAAAAAGAAAAAGAAGAGTCGTCAAGGTGCGAGACATACCGAAGACACTCAAAGGGTCGTTCATTCTCCCTTGCATAGTGAGATCGCCCATCCAAAAGATGCGATGCGCATTCGCGACAGTCTTCAAAAAGAACACGGATTGCATAAACTGTACGATCGTGTAGAGAAGACACAAGATGCTCTCAATGCATTGCACGAGAATCACAAACCCGTAGAAGTAAAAATTTCTGAAGTATTGGCAAAGCACGCGCGTCAAAAACATCGTGATCGTTTGATGAAGATCAACATGTTCACTGCAAGAAAAAGCACCGCGTTGACGATAATTCTTGCGGCGCTGGTTGTCTTGTGCATCGTGTTGTATCTTCTCATACTGTCTTAAAAACACAGTCGACAGCACTCAAAATAGAATATCCTTATTTTGTATTTGTTTAGCAGCGTCGCCACCGACCTGCGAGCGAATGCGGTGGTTTGATGTAGGTGCGACTTGCTTGTCGGTGCATTGAGCGTGTTGGGCTTTTTCATGATCATTCCTGCGACTCATGACAACCCCGCAGCGTAGAAAATGTCGCCAAACATTTTGGTGCGGGGTTTAAAACCCCGTCCTTTAGGGCGACATTTTTGGCATCCTAAATGTCAGAAATGCAAAGCATTTCTGAGCATGCTCAGAAACCAAAGGTTTCTGACAAATCGGTCTATATATGCAGGCGTTCGTTCGAACTCCACACTTTAGTGAGGAGTAGGACGCCTGCGACCGATTTTTATGATATTCACCGAACATTACAAAACCCATTAATTATTTATGTTCGGCGTTATATTAGCTGATTCGGTAATAATCTTCAAGCACGATCTTATCTACTTCGTTGACATTTCTGACAATGTATAGCTTTCCGCGCCCAACTTCTGTAATTTTCTGCGCGAGTTGTTTTCCTTGATCATCGAGATTTATGCCTACAAGCGAAATCGTAATGTGATTCATAGCTGCAAGTCCTGCTGCCTCGATTGTTTCTTTCTGTGGATCTTTTCCTTTGGTTGGCAGCGCATCGGTCAGAAGCAATAGGTGCTTGGTGGCGTGAACTGGGGGAAAAAGTTCGATGGACTTCTTGATAGTCGCTGCAAGGTTGGTCTCGGCTGTCGCATGGATGCGGCTGATGGCTGTCAAGAGTTGGTTGAAGTTTCGCGTTGGTGCAATTGCTTCCTTAATATCTGTATCGAAGACTATTAGTCCAACGTGGTCGTGCTGTCGAAGTGCACGATACGCGAGCGCCACTCCTGCCTTCTTGCAGACTTTAATCTTCTCACCAAGCATGCTGCCGCTCGCGTCAAGGCCGTAGATTATGTAGCACGCGCCTTTGCTTTTGAGCTCAAAAGTGCGAAGATCTTCAAGTTTGAGCCGCCGGTGCCCTCGACGAATCGCGGTCTTGGCCGACTTTCTAATGTCGATATCGCGGTAGCGGTCTCCTTTCCTGTAGAGTTTGCTCCCTTCCTTGGCTCCATAGAGAGCGTTTTTCTTGTGGACGCGTTCGCCCTGTATTCCATATGGTATGATCGTGTCGAGTTCTTCGATGTAGAGGACAAGTGCACTAAGCTCGATGCCGGTTTCGGTTATGACGCCTTGTTTGTCGATGACACCATCAGCGCGTAGTTGCCCGATTCTTTTATTGATGTGTTCTTTGAGATGGCGGACAAACTCCGGGATGCCGAGATTCTTTTCGACGTACGCGGGATCGTATCCTGATAGATATCGAATAAGCGATTCGCCAATAAGTTTTTTAGTCATCTTGTAGTTCTTAATAAGTTTTTCAAAGAGGAGGTCTGGCGTGAATGCGCCAATGCCCTGGCTTAACGCATCTTGGATGATTTTTCCTTCCTCAATCTTTTGTGAATCATTATTGAGCACTGAATGCATCAGCCGCTCATCAAGATTGTTAAACTCAAGTTTTCCGTTGATCTCTTCAGCCTGTGAGAATTTCTTGATGGCAACGTCTTGCTGCGACTCTTGCTTAGAAAGTTCGGTTCCAAAGTCAGGGAACGTCGTCCCCGCTGCTGTCGAGTCCTTGTTGTTTCATGAAACTGCGCAGCTCCTCTTTGATGAATTCTTGCGGGCTTTGGATGTACTGTGCACTCGGCTTGAGTTTGATGCGGTGCGCGAGGACCGAGATGAGCGCGTCCTTGACGTGAAGGAGGTCGACGGCATTTTTCTTATCAAGCAGGGCGTTTGTTTGCGCACGCTCGTAGATGCCGATGCTTGCACGAACGCTGGGAAATTTCTCTAGTTTTTCTGATTCGCGGAGTTTTCTCACAAAGAGAAGGCTGTGCAAGAGAAGCTTTTGTGGAAAGTCTACAAATTTTTTTCCATGACGTTCGACGATAGCCGCTTCGCGATCAAGACTTTCAGGATATGTCATATACACAATATCAAAACGATCGAGAAGGACGTCTGCAATTGTTTCTGTGCTGCTATCCTCAGGATTCATGGTAGCGATGAAGAGGAAGTTTGCCTCAAACTCTACATCGTAGGAGCCAATGGTTACTTGGCGTTCCTGTAATGCCTGGAGGAGCGCATTCTGGAGTTTTTCTGGACAGCGGTTAAGTTCATCAAAGAAGAGGACGCCGTTGTTTGCTTTGAATATCTTGCCCGGCGTGAACGCTTCTAACGACAGCGGACCAAATTGTAGGGCTTTGACGGGATCGATATCACCGACGAGATCTTCAGCTGTAAGGTCCGGACTCCCTTGGATGCGTACGAAGCGCTCAAGGCCCGCGATCTTCTTTTTTCGTTTTGTTTTTGCGTTTCTGCATTCAGGACATACGGGTTTGTTTGGCAAACAGTGATAGCTGCAGTCCATGACCTCAATTGCGGTGAGAAGTTTTGCAACGTTTTTGGCGAGCGTAGTCTTGCCGATGCCGGGAGGACCGACGATGAGTGTGTGCCTGTCCGCGATGAGTGCTGATGCAAGCTGTCGTTTGACATACGCCTGTCCAATGATGTCGGTGAACGGATCTGCTTCCTTCAAGAAGATAGTCCTTAGTTGTCCTGCGAGTGTTTGTCCTGTGAGTGTTTGTCCTGCGAGTGTTTGTCCTGCGAGTGTTTGTCCTGCGAGTGTCATATGGGTCGTGCACAAGAAGTGTTGTATATAAAGATTGCTGAAGCGCGGCGTTATTGAAAAGCTCGACCAGCACAGTCAGCACCACCGCCTTTCTGCGAGAGATAGAAACTAAAACAGTGATGCTGACAGGGGGGACGCCCCATCGGGGGATGTCAGCCGTCGCTGGTAGTATGACTATCACGAGCCCGGCGTGGTGCTGATTGAGCGAAGACGCGCGCAGCGCGGCTGAGCGGTGCTGGTCAAACATTCTACTTCAGAGCTTTTCAATAACGCCTGAAGCGCTGGCTCTGTCCCGAATCTGCCGCTGCCACCCTGCGAACTGAAGCGATGGACATAATGTTGCACACCCTCTAGTCGACAAGATGACCAGCATACTCACAGCGAGCGGAGCACTGATAGCGGCGCAGCGGCCGAGCGTTAGCGAGATTCGGGACAGATCCTGAAGCGCTCTTTATTGTTGTGCGCGCCGTGAAGCTTTTGCGTTTACAGCCGCAAGCTCCTCGTGCGATCCAATATCGAACCATTCCCCTGAATAGCAGAGTGCATAGGCGCCGCGATGTTGTGCTAGCCACTTAAGAAGTTCTCCGCTGTTGTCCACAAGTTTCGGACCGTTACACAATTCGAAGATTGCTGAAGCATCGGAAGGCGTGAAAAGATAGATTGCTGTCGACGCTATTGAAGTCTTTGGAAATTCGGGTTTCTCTTCCATGCCGATGATGCGTCCTTCACCATTGAGTTCGAGGACTCCGTATTTCTTTGAAAGTTTCATTGGATCGCCAAAGTCGTATGCCGCAACAACCGTTGCTTTCTTCTTAAAGTACAACGCGTACAGCTGCTGAAGGTCAAAATCAAAAAGATTATCTCCCCCTACGACGAGCAATCCCCCGTTGGTGTCAAGATCGATTGGCGTGTACTTAATCGCGAACGCGATGTCGCCGACAGCCCCGAGCCGATCCTCGTTGCTCATTGTCTTATCGTTGATGATGCTGATAGGAATCGGAAAATTGTATTGTTGATTCCACGTCGTGAAGCGTTCGTAGAACTTGTTATTCGTCACGATAATTATTTGGCTGATCGGTAGCGAAGAAAGAGTGTCGAGGATGTGTTCAATCATTGGTTTGCCGCGCACATCAAGAAGAGGTTTGGGGGTGTCGAGAGTGAGGGGGTAGAGTCGTGTTGCGTATCCTGCTGCAAGGATGATAACGGTAAGTTTTTGTTCGGTGGTGCACTTCGTTGCAGTCATTTTGGTTAAACCTCACTCTCATGCAAACACAACACGTAAAAATCAAAGCATCTTGGTCTGTTTTGTTCTTTCAGCGATTGATGATTCCGCTATCACAGCGGTAACGAGGTCTTTGGCCTTTGTATGCGGTCGTTTGAGATACGTGTAGATGCGGTCACCTTCCACAAACGTTTTTTTGTGCTTTGCTTTGAAGTCAATGACGCGTTTCTTCTGCGAAAGTTGTGGGCCGGGATGCTTTTTTACGGGGGCAACCTCAGCACGCTCAAGAATGTACCACAGGAGCGCATCGCTTTTCTTATCCCACGACCAGTCCGCATCAAGAAGCTGAAACCCTCCTTCTTCAAGTGCGCGTTTAAGATGCGTAAATATCCAAAGAATCTTTGCGCCTACGACGTCTGTCTTTCCATCTACGGGGCTGACGCACAGGAGGACAACCGGATTTTTACCTGCTTTTTTTTTGACGAGTGCCGGCGTTTGATTTTTGATTTCAAAGTACAAAGTTTCTGGCCGCGCAAGAAATCCTTGTGCAGCCTTCACAAACTTGTGTAGTTTCTCCGTTGAGAGCACCGCTGCTGCATTGCGTTCATGGAGCACGGGGTCGATGACGATGATGGGGCTTTCGATCTTTGCGGGATTCAACCGTTTGAGCGCTGTGCCTTTGTAATAGTTGACGACGTCTATCACTTCCTTGGGCTTCCAGGCGAGCGATGCTTTTAGGAGATTTTCAAATCCGCGATAATGGATAACTAGAATATCGAGTACGTGGCCGGAGAATCCTTTAATGAATGATTCAGCTCCATAAACTCCTGATGCTTTGCAGAATTGTTTTGCGAGTCGGATGTCATCCGCAAACTGTGCGTGTTTCTTCACCCATGCGACATGGAGCGGACTCATGTCGGTGACATTGCGGGCTTGCGCGGGATCGCTTATGTCAAGAACTGGTACAAGCTCGTAGCGAAGGTGGTGTTTTGCATCGTCGACATGAAAGTAGTCTCTGCTGCCGTGGACGCGCTCTAGGGACAATGATTTCAGCGCCACTGCAAGGAGATCTGAAAGTTTCTCATCAGGATAGCTTGGATTAAACTTAACAAATATGTCACAGTCATGATCATCTTTGAGGAAAGTCCCTTTGGCGATCGAACCTCCTATTACTGCGGTTGCATTGATTTTCATATCTTTCAGGAGGGCATTCACTTGTTTAAGAAATCCAGACACAACCGGCAGGAGATCCTTCTCGGCGGGCCGTATCAAGGGAAGAACGCGCGCAAAGATTTCGTCAATGGCTGATGTCATAGAAGCGATAGGACAGAATTGTTTATAAAAAGGTTGTTATGCGAACCGCGCAACGGGGCAAAAATAAGAAAATTATTGAAAAAAATGGACAGAATTTATGGTGTTTTACACGCAGGAATAACGGATAAAGCAAAATTTATCTCGTTTTACTTATATAGTAGTTGAAAAGAAGCCAGTAATAAAGCGGGAAAATGAAAAGCTTTATATAATAGAGTCAAACTCGGAGATACGAGAGTTTTTACTACTCTCAAGGAATAGAATCATTATTGTTGTTCGTTATTGTTGTGGTTCAATAATTATTATTAGAACCACTTATCAGAACCACCGCACACCGCCATGGCATCACAGGGAAAAATCGAGAAACTGATCAGCAAGCTGCACTCGCAGTCAGTCAAGCTGCAATTGCTCAGCGACCTTGAAGAGCTCTCGAATTCAACAACCAATATCAAAGCGCTTCTCAAAGATATTTTGAGCCTGACAGTTCGAATAATCCATGTCCAATACGGATTCGTGGTCTTCTATAACAAAGGCGGGCGCGAGGAGTTCAAGCTCTTGGCGTCCAACGATGCAGACGCGTATCAAGATAAGGAATTACTCAAGTTGATCAGCGCTGATGTGATCAAGAACCGCGGGCCGGTCATCATTAACGACACCAAGATGCACAAGCGGTTGCGCCATGGGAAAATAAAGAATGCCATTGCGCTGCCACTCGGGTTTAACAAGGAACCGACCGGAACCTTTATCATTCTCAACAAGCGAAAGCCGTTCAAGAAGCGAGATCTTGCTCTCTTCTCGATCATCTGTAAATTCTCATCCACTGTTCTGCAGCACGCAAAAGTATATCAGGAACTGGAAGAGAAGACAAAGGAGCTTGACGTCATCTACACAGTTGACAGGATACGCGACACTCTCAAAGACTTTAATGTTATGATGGAAGCGGTGCTTCAAGAACTCGCACAAGCTATCGATGCGAAGCTCGCATTCTTCATGCTGTACAATCGCAAAAGCAACAAGACCGACCTGAAAGTTTCCGGGAGACTGAAATCGGGAGCATTTGTCAAGAATAACACAAATATGATCTACGAATTGACGCGCTCGACATTGAACAATGGAGAGACGATGGAGTTTAGCGATCTAAACCGCGACATTTATTCAGCGTTGTGTACGCCAGTCATTATCGACAACGACACGATGGGGGTTTTTGGAGTAATCAATAGTAATAACACAGAGGGATTTAGCAATCTAGATAAGAACGTGCTTAACGCCGTTGCAAAGCAGGCCGACTCTGCCGTCTTTGAGGACATGGAGAAGTCAGCGCTCAAAGGAGTGTTCCAGCGTTACGTATCTCCTGAAGTTATCGAGCAGATGTTAAATGAGCCTGAGAAGGACTACATGAAGGTCCAGCGTCATGACGTGAGCGTATTGTTCTCTGATCTGCGCGGGTTTACTGCGCTTTCTGAACAGCTCTCGCCAGAAAAAATTACTGCGTTGCTCAACGAGCACTTTGATGCGATGACACAATGCATCCTGCGCCACCGTGGAACGCTTGATAAATTTGTCGGTGATGAAGTGATGGCGTTCTTCGGCGCACCGATCCATCAGGAAGCGCACGCACGCAAAGCTATCAAAGCAGCTCTTGACATGCAGCACGCCCAAACAGATCTTGAGAAGAAATGGAAGAAGGAAGGAATCACCGTTCGGATTGGCATCGGCATCAACACCGGTGATGCTGTCATTGGAAACATCGGCTGCAGTGTGCGAACAGATTACACCGTGATTGGCGATGCAGTCAACATCGCGGCACGCCTGTGTTCTGCGGCAGCCGGCGGCCAGATTCTTATCTCAGAAGAGACGTATCAGGAAGTGAAGAAGTCGGTGAAGGTAGAAAAGCTTCCACCTATCCAAGTTAAGGGCAAGTCAAAGCCCATCCCTATTTACAGTGTTATTGGTCTCTTGCACTAAGAACCTGATTCTTTCTAATCCTTCTTTCTAATCAAATATCTACATAGCAAAATTCTACATAGCGATCTTAGAATCAGTAACAAGCCTCCGCGCTTCTACAATACAAAAAACAGAACAATTCCTACTATCACTAAAATATTTCCAAGCAACAATACTCCATACGTCGCTTTCTCATCATTCGGCAATTTTGTAAACCAGTCAGGGGATTTTTTTAGTACTGGCCACGGGTTCTTGAAGAAGTAGGAAAGTCTTTTGTTGAAGAAATCATCAAACGCCATTCCCGCTGCTTTGAAGTAGAGATTAATGTCAAAGGGTTTTAGCGGAGTCGGCGGCCGTGCTCCTGCTGCTGACAGGCCGGGTTTTGCTGGCGCAGTCAAAGCCTTTGCTCCCAAACGATCATACAGCGCAGTTCTGTCGGGCATTGCAACCTCTTTTTGTGCGAAGCAGGTGAGCTTACGCGAGTCCGAATGTTTCTTCTTGTTGCTTTTC
The DNA here is from genome assembly GCA_016208715.1 of Candidatus Woesearchaeota archaeon. GTDB lineage: Archaea > Nanobdellota > Nanobdellia > Woesearchaeales > UBA11576 > JACQX01. The sequence continues at coordinate 8,161 of JACQXV010000118.1, forward strand.
GCCCTTATATAGTTTTCTTTTCTTGACTTCGTATTCAAACCAGTTCATCCATCGTCGTTCGATTTCTTTGGGGTCGAGGACTCCGGTGTCTCGCTTGACTTCTTCTGAGAGGAGGTGAAATTTGTCGTTGCATTTGATGACGAATGGCGCTTCCAGCATATCGTCATCATTGAGTTCGAGCGATCGCTTGACGATGTGTTCCTTGAGTTTTCCTCGCAGTACGACGTTGTTCCAGATGGCGTCCCAGTTTCCTGCAAAGTCTGGGATGTTTGAGGCGATCGCTTTCAATGTATCACAATCTCCGTCAAGGAGCGCGTCCGTAGGTTCGACGCTGTCTGTTTTTGATTCGTATTTCATGATATCGACGAATCCTTTCTCTAATAACGGGTCTTCCTGCCATAGTTTTCTGACTTCGGTGATCTGAGTGAGGCGGCGATAGCGGTGGAGGCCGTCAGCGGATTTGATGGGATTGACAATGACGACGAGGTCTGTTGCTTTGAAGCTGGTCTTTGGGATGCCAATATCGTTGACGACGCGATCGTACAGCCCGAAGGGGCTGTCTGCGTGGATGGTTCCTGCGACGACGTTTGCGGCCGCTCCTACGCGCATTGCCTCATACAACGCCTTCGCTTCCGTGCTTCGTACTTCTCCTACGATAAGCGCGGAGTCGCCAAGGCGCAGTGTGCTGCGGATCCCGTCGGCAGCGCTCATCTCAGAAGAACCTTTGGAAAGCGATGACGCGACTTTGAGCGGCTGGATATTGAAGCCGAGGCGGCGCATTGATTCACTAGGCAACTCGAGTGTGTCCTCCACCGTGATGATGCGGTAGCGCCGCATGATTTCGATAAGGAGCGCTGAAAGAAAACTGCTCTTTCCGCTGCTTCGTGTTCCGGCGACCATCATGGCTCTACTGCCGTCGACAAAAAAACTGAGGAGACCGGCGCAGAGGGGAGTGAGCATCTTGTATTTGATGAATAGCGGGAGCGTCCATGGCCTGTCGCGATGGCGCCTAAAAGAAAATGCAATGCCGGTAGGATCGAGTGGCCGCGTGATTGCAGAGACACGTGTGCTTGCACCTGGAAGTTCAAGCTCGGTGTCGAGGATCACATTTGCTTCATCAAGGGGTCTTCCAGAGACCATGCGGAGTTTTGTTGCCCAGCTTTCTGCTTCCGTGATTGTCGGGACAATGTTTGTGACACAGTCGTCAAAATCAGCATGGACGATAAAGATGGGAAGCCGCCCCTGGGGGCTGTTGACACTGATGTCCTGAATCTTCTCGTCTTGAAGGAGGACTTCGATGAGCCCGAAACCGATTGTATAGCGGACAAGGATACGTGAGAGTTTGATAATGGTCTCTTCGTTTACCTGCATGTTGCGGTATGCGGCAAGCTCCTCAAGGAGGTCCTTGCCCACATTCACGAACACTTGGCGCATACGCTCAGGATCGGTGAATTCTTGTCGCGTAGGTTTGTGCTCGGCAAGGATGTTGCGTGCCATGTCTAAGAGTTCGTACTCATCTTCAGAAAGCTTGAATTCTGGCGGCATCAGATGATAGATAGATTGTACGGAAGCTGCCTGCTGGAATACAGTAATCTCGGTATCTTCGCCGATGATGTAGTTCGCGAGCTCGGTCGCATCGGCAGGATAGTTTGCCATGAGTTTTGTCCACATGAAATCCGGTTTGATAATCGGATGGAAGAATTTGCGATAGATGTCTCTCTCGCCGACGGCATATCCAGCAAGAAACGGTTTTGCTGCAGTGATCAATTTCGTCTTTTCTAGGAGGTCGGTGATGTACTGCAAGAGCCCCATGTATTTTTCTACGCAGGGCTTGAGCTTTTCATCAACTAGCTTAAGGTAATCTATATGTTCGCGCCGCAATGCGCGTTTAAGCTCGACATACGTGCCAATCGGGTCTGACCGAAGGGTTTGAAAGATCAATTTTTGGATTTCCGTGTACCACTTGTTTGCAAAGGGAGTGCATGCAGGCGTGAAATTTATTGCTGCCAGCGAGAACATCTCCTTTTGTTTGGTGATCTGTGCGTACACGCGCGATATCTCACGGATCAAGAGTGTCTGGTTGTAATCGTACTCGTACTCGCGCTTTTGAAGGAAGACAAGTTTGGTCGCGGTCTCTGATTCAATTAGCGCATCGCACACGCGCACCATTACCATTGGATTATCTTCGATCGAGGGGATCATGGTCGCGCCTTCGTAGTTGAAGCGCATGACATTGTCTTCTCCTTCACGCAGGATTTCGTACCCGTAGAGAGGAAGTTTGGCCCCGAATATCATCGGAATGGGTCACCTTTTTGTGGATCGAAAAGGACTACCAATGGATGCTAACATAAGTTTTATTAGTGCTCCTGCCCTTAGGAGTACTTGCGTGTGAAAAGAGTTTATCGCACTTATTAAGATTATCGTATTTGTTTAGCTACTTCGATCACGGCGTCGCCATGACGCTCGCTGTATGCGTAAAACTGATTAAAGTAGCTAAACATGAACCGAGAATCGTGTGAGAAACAATAGTGCGAGATGATGTAAAAACCCTCAGTTCGCAGGTCGGTGGCGACGCTGCTAAACAAATACAGATTATCCTTTATCAGAAATCATTAACCATAAAAAAGCGACTCGCGCGTGATTTACGCGCAGTGCGTCTGAAAATGGTCATATGGGTGTTATATGAATGGCTGATGTAACCTTTGCTTCTCCCGGTATGGGTGGAGCTCTTCCACCAGCTCCTGCAAAGCCTGCGGGAGGCATGTTTGCCGCAAAGCCAAAGACCGGCCCAAACCTTGAAGCGGCACTTTCTGATATGGCGGGGGAAGTTAATAATATTGGCAGGCGCCTTCGTGTTCTTGAGGAGCGGTATACAAATCTTCGTAAGAAGACGCAAGTCACCGATCAGAACATGCTTGCAGCAAATAAGCGCATGATGACCGAGATTCATGCAACGCTTGCGTCGCTTGACGAACTCAAGAATAACCTCACGGAAATGCATGAGAAGTTCACGATCATGATTCGTGAAATCAAGGAATGTGCCAAACGTCAAGATGTGGCGGTACTGCAGAAGTACATCTCTTTTTGGGAGCCAATGAATTTCGTGACGCGCGAGAGTGTTTCAAAGATGGTTCAGGAGAATGTTGAATCACAGTTCCGTGACCTTAATATTCGGCTTCAGCAGGAAGAATATATTAAAGAGCAGATCAGGTTTGCACTTCAGGACTTGAAAAAATGAGACACGCGATAATAAGCTAAACCTAAGCTAAACTGGTGTTGTGAGCGTCGTAGCGACGTTGCTATAGAATCGCTAAACAAATACAAAAAAAGAAATGGTCATTTCGCCTGCTTCTTCATCGTTTCCGTGATGCGGGATAATTGTGCGACATTCTCGACGAAACCGGGCAAGACTTTCTGGAAAACTTTTTCAAGCGCTGCCACTTCAGTGCCGACGTCTTGAATGTGCCGATCATACTCTCCGACTTTTTCAAGCACAGATCCCTGGAGTTTATCAAAATTTTCTTTAAGATTCTTGAATTCGGTTTCAATGCTTGCGATGCGCGCTTCGGTCTTTTCTTTCCAGTCAATGATGCGGTTGATGTTCTCAACAAGTTCTGCCCACTTCTCGTCGATGATTGCTTCAGCAAGCTCTTCGATGCGAGTAACAGCATAATCACCTTCTCTGCCTTCATCTCCTTCCGGCATCATGGAAGGCATCGGTGGTCTGGCGACGGGAGGAGGCATTGGACCCTGTGGGTAAGCGGCAAAACCCGGCGGCGGCATTGGCGGGACTTGATTTTCTGGCATACGATCACCTCTTTGTAGCTGCATTGGCGCGATTCGTGCGCGGATATCTGCTTGGTTCATCGCGTCAAGGATTTGGCTGGTGGCGTATCCTTGGCGCGCGAGGATTTCTGTGATTTGATTATTGGAAAGTCCTTGTTGTCGAAGGTTTAGCACTTCTTCGGTTGGCGTTATGGCAGGCATAGACTTCAACAACCCAATACTTGATTTTGAAGGAGACTGAATGAATTAATCAAATTTGCTTTTTAAAGGTTTCTACGAAGAAATCGGCTAACTCTCACAAATGTAAAAACTGGCGGGATGGGTGTCGGGATTTTCTTTACCTGCCGCTCCAGGTGCGCAGTGAGCGGAGCACTGATAGCGGCGCAGTGGACAAGCGTAAGAGAGATTTTGGACAGAGCCGCCGCGTCAATAACATTTATATAATTACTCCACGATTATTTTGACATGGTTGATCGAAGAGGTGAAACTACACCGGTTGTGGTCGGCCGCAGTCCTGCCGACGTGGAGAAATTGGGTTTGAAGGGAGCGGTTCTTTTGGGAAAGATATACGCGGAGACTGCTGAAAAACTTGTTCTTGGGAATAAAATCTATCTGGATGTCGCCGGAGCGCACTCTGTATTGATCTGTGGAAAGCGTGGCGGTGGCAAGAGCTACACGATGGGAGTGATCGCCGAAGGTTTCAGTTTGCTCGATGAGGAAGTGAGGAAGAACCTGAACATAATTTTGCTTGACACGATGGGAATTTATTGGACCATGGGTCATGCAAACCAAAAAGAGAAGGACCTCCTTGAACCCTATGGGATGACTCCCCGGCCTGTTGAGGTAAAGATTTACACGCCAGAGAAATATTACTATGAGTACAAGAAAAAGGGCATCAGGACGGATGTTCCTTTTAGCATCGAGGCCCACGTGTTCACTCCTGACGATTGGATCATGGCATTTCATCAGGGAAAATATTCGGAGAATGGTTTGTACATCTCAAAAATCGTGACGGAAATCGAGGAGAGCAAAGCAAGGTTCACGGTGCAAGATATACTGAATTTCATTGATGCTGATAAAGAAACGGATAAGCTGACGAAAGCCGCAGTAAAGAATATGTTCGAGACTGCAGAAGGATGGGGTGTTTTTTCAGATCATGGGACGCCGATCGAAGATTTGGCAAAGGGAGGGCAGATCTCAATTCTCGATGTAAGCTGTTATGTGACGATGCCGGGCGGGTGGGATGTGAAGTCGTTAGTGGTGGGTGTTGTTGCACGCCACCTTTTCGTGTCGCGCATGCAGTCACGCAAAGTTGAAGAAGTTCAGGAGATCCGGTACATCGAAACGTATTTTACAGAAACAACGGAGGCGGCGGCGCGTAAGCAGGAGATGCCGATCGTGTGGCTCGTGATTGATGAGGCGCACGAGTTCTTGCCAAGGGACGAGAAAGACAACAGTGCAGCGACGCAGCCGATGATCACCATCATGCGGGAAGGAAGACAGCCGGGAATTTCATTGATTCTTGCAACGCAGCAACCGGGCAAGATTCATACTGACGTCATGACGCAGGCAGATATCGTGATTTCTCACCGGGTCACCGCGCGGATGGATGTACAGGCACTGGGATTACTCGCACAGAGTTATTTGGAGCACGGCGTTGAGCGAGCGATGAATAATTTACCGCACGATAAGGGAACCGCAGTGCTTTTTGATGACGCAAACGAAAAGATCTATCAGATCCGCGTCCGTCCAAGGCTTACCTGGCACGGCGGTTCAAGTCCTACAGCGGTAAAAGAGTAGGCCGGTTTCCTATTTCTTCGGTCCATCAAAAATAAACAGAAGGTGTTTGTTTTAGCAGCATTGCCACCGACCCGCGAGCTTGCGGTTCTCGCATAGTCTCGCACGATTCTCGGTTCATGTTCAGCTACTTTAATCAGTTTTACGTGCGCAGCGAGCGTCATGGCGGTGCTACAAAGTGATCTGCTGCGTTTTTGTTAAGCTACGTTTTGTTAAAGAGCATTCCTCGTCATAGGAAACTCTGCATCTCCCAATGCCAGGGTTTTTGATTGTTTTGTTTATGACTGCTATTAAGGTAATAGGAGCTATGCTCTTATCGGTGCTATAACGCCAGAACTTGATTCTTACTTTGAGCTTCCGCACAGCAGTTTTATCGTGAATGAACCGACGATAAGAATAAAGACTGTCCCGATCACCTTTGGGTGGAAGATTGTACGGCCGACGTTTGCATTGAAATCCCCGGTAGCCGTAGTCATGTTTCCTCCAGCAGTGGCGATAGTGGTTGTCGCTGCTCCAGAGAATGGCAGTAGTGATGCGCCATACACGCTGGAGATAGCTCCAATAAAAATGATAATTCCAATAACAAGTAAGAACCAGTGGACAGTCCCCCAAGAGCTCATCGTTTCAGTGATGCTTTTGTCTGATACGCCGAGAAACTTGAATCCCAAAAGAATCATCAGGATGAACATGAAGATTAGTACAAACCATGGCGCCATGATGCCAATGACTTGCACTACACCTGGTGAGAAGAGCATCAAGAGCGCAATGCTGATCGCGATAAGGGAGTGAAGTCCTTTGTTTTCTCCAAACATTTTGCTTTGTTGCAGAAGTGCGAAGACGGTTACGAAAACGAGAAGGACAGGAAAGATGACACTGAAGTGCTGGAGAAGTCCAACTTCAAGAAAGGTTGCCATGGTTCGTCTTCAGGATGTGATTGTCGTGTGATGAAAAGAGACCAAAATCATTTCAATGCTCTAAGATTCCGCCAGTCGAACATACTCACTTACGTTCGTAGATGTCAAAAACCACCAGTCTGTGACCGGTGGTTTTCGAGCACAACAATATTCCAGGATCAGCTGGCGCGCATGAAACCGCCAGTGAAACACTGGTGGAATATTGTTGTTTGAACATAGCTCAAACGACTGGTGGAATCCGCTGAGTCAAAAGCGAGCTTTTGACAAATCATTTGCTGCTTGACAAATCATTTGCCGCCGAAGAGCCCTTTGAATCCTTCGAGGATCTTGCTTGGTTCTGTCGTTTTCTGTCCAGGTTCTTTAGTGATGAACCAGATGATGAGCGCGAATACGGCAACGACGAGCAGCATCGCTCGCGTGTCAGGATTATCAAGCCAGTACAGCCAGTATGGGAGGTACGAAAACCAGCCAGCTGACCGCCCGAAAATATATAAGACGAGCAGGAATGCAAGTATCGCGACCCATCCTGATGCTGAGGTTCCCCAGGTGGGTTTTCCTCCGAAGAGACCGACGAGAAGCAAAACCATCACGACCGCGACAAGCACCACTGCAACATTCGGCAGTGCTTTGTTGATGATAACAACAACGTCTGCGTCGGCGGGATACAATCCTACAACGTGCGGAATGACAACAGCAAGAGCCATCACGAGTGCAATCACGACATTGAATGGTTTGTCTCTTGGCGCTTCTCCTAGTGGGTGCACTTTTTGCAAGATTGCAAAAACGATCGTAAAGATGAGAACGAACGGCAAGAGAACGTCAGTGAGTCCCATGCCTTGGAGCCGGATAATGACTTCTTGAAACGTCACCATGATTCTACCCTCCTTTTTGTGAGTTTTATGCGTTCAGGTATTTAATGGTTCTTATTTTTGATTTGTTGTCTTGTTCTTTTTTCTTGTTCTTTTTGGGTTCTTTTTTTGTTGTTCTTTTTGTTATGCTTCTTTTTGTTATGCCTTTGATGGCTTGTATTCTTTGGTGATAAACCACATAAACCCGACAATGATTCCCATGAGAATGATGGAGCCTACCAAGGTGCTGTCATAATATCCTACAAGGAAATTAAAAATTTTGTCAAGCCAGCCGAGCGCGTGTAAAAAAATTACCACGATGCCGACGAACATGATAGCCATGAAAGCGTGTTTGTAGAATCCCTCGAGGAAGATTCCTTCTTTGGTTTCTTTCATAAAGGATCCGATCAGGATCAAAAAGCACACCGAAAGCATAAGGAGAAGCACCATGTTTGCCATAGTTTGATTGATGACTGCGACAAGACGCGACGACGCCACGACAAGGAATGCGATGACGAAGGCGGCCATGGAGTTGAGGTTTTTCTTCGTGTATTCCCCGTCCTTTGTTTTTTCGGTGCCAAATACGCGTGTTTTTTCAAGAATGGCAAAAACGATTGTGAAAACTAAGAGAAACGGCAGGACAACATCATAGATGCCGACGCGGGCAAAAAACTCTAGTATGTCTCGAAATGAGGACGCCATGTCGTCGATTACTGCAAAGTGAATATATAAATCTTTCGTCCAAAAGGTGAAAAAACGAGCAAAAGGGACGAAAATCACAAGCTTTATAACGTTTTGAGTTCTTTTGCGCCTTGGTTGGAAAAAATGCTTGATAAAACTGATTTAGAGCTGATTAGAAAGCGTCTTGAAGCGCAGGATGTGCAGCGTGGTAAAGTCATCACGATTTCAAATGAGATAATCAAGATTTCAAAGACGATCATCTATTCATTGCACCGCAATGATGTGAAGAGCGCACAAAAAGCGATCAAGGATATTCGAGGGTTGCGCTCTCAGATGGAGGCATACGTTAAGAATCACCCTAAACTCAACCATGCTGGCTCCTACAAGGTTGCAGAGCAGGAGTTTGTAGAGGCGCTTGCGTTTTATGGTATTGTTGTTGATAAATACGTTCCATCAAGCAAAGATCTCAAAGTTGATGATGAGTTCTACCTGCTTGGCCTAATGGATCTGACAGGCGAACTGGTGCGAAAGGCGATCAATGCCTCAATCAAAGGAGAATATCACGAATCGTTGATGCTCAAAGATGCGGTGTCTGAAGTGTATGATGAACTGATGCGTTTTGAGTTTGGCAACACGGAACTGCGCAAGAGGTTTGATGGCATCAAGTATGACCTTAAGAAACTGGAAGATCTTGCGCTGAATCTGAAATTAAGTAACAAAATCTGAATTGAAGGCAGCCAATTTTTTCTTTGTGCCGGGCTACTGAGCCCTTTGTGCACAAAGATTAAAAAACACCCGCCATTGTTGCACACATATGCACTACAACAACCTGCAGATCGACTGGTTCGGACACGACTGTTTTCTCATCCAGGGGTCGAAGAGAATCATGTTCGATCCGTTCCAACTTCCCACCGCAGTTATGCCGCCAGTTGATGTACTTTTCATCTCGCACGAGCATTTTGATCACTGCAGCATTGAAGATATCAAGAAGGTTATTTCATCGTCGACAGTGATCGTGACGATCCCTGATTGCGTCAGTAAAGTTTCTCGCCTCAAAGTAAAGAACATAATTCCCATGAATCCAAATGAGAAAAAAGAAGTTGAGGGTCTTGTCGTGGAAACCCTGCCAGCGTATAACATAAACAAGTTTCGCTCGCCAGGATTGCCCTTCCATCCGCCGGAGGACGGCAGAGTGGGATTTATTGTCGCGGTCGACAACAAACGCGTATATCACGCCGGTGATACAGACTTTATTCCTGAGATAAAATCGCTTTTCAATATCGACGTAGCGCTTGTTCCCGTCTCAGGCACTTATGTGATGACCGCTCAGGAAGCGGCAAATGCCGTGAACACATTCCGCCCGCGTCTGGCGATTCCGATGCATTACGGAAGCATCGTCGGATCACTAGATGACGCGCATAAGTTCAAGGAACTGGCGCAGGTGTCTGTTGAGGTTCTCGATAAGAGTGCGTGAGCGTTTCAGCGGTTTGGCTCCTCAAGCGCCAGCCGTTCTCGTCGTCGGGCGTCTTCTGTCAAAAATTCTTTGATAAATTGCTTCTTGTAGTCAGTAAATTCGTTGTTCTTGATTGCGTTGCAAATCTCTTTCATGAATTTGGTCAGCCAAAAGACGTTGTGATAAGAAAGATAGCGCATGTACGTGTAGTCTTCAACGCGAGAGAGGTGGTGAAGAAATGCTCGTGTAAAATTTTTGCAAACATAGCACGTGCATGAAGAATCGAGAGGGGCAAAGTCGTTCGCGAATCTTCCTTTGTCGATCTTAAGCATGCCTTGACGCGAGAAGACGTGTGCATGTCGCGCGTGCTTTGTCGGGTAGATGGAATCAAAGCAGTCGATGCCAAGTGCAACAGCCTCCAAGATGTCAATTGGGCTGCCAACACCCATCAGGTAGCGCGGCTTATGTTTTTCAAAATGCGTTACTTGTTTCTTGATTGAAGACAGCATTTTTTCTTTGGGTTCTCCGATGCAGTGTCCTCCGATCGCGATGCCATCAAAGTCAAGTGCATTGATGTACTGTGCACTTTTCTCGCGAAGGTCTTCAAAGATTCCCCCTTGTGTGATGCCGAAAAGCAGCTGCTTCCTTCCGTATGCATTCTTTCCGTTGCAGGACTCGTGATACCTTTTGCATCGTGCCGCCCACAGGTGGGTTCGCTCTACGGCATCTGCAATCTGCACGCGTTCCTGCAGAACAGGGGGAACGTGGTCGAGCGCCATCGCGACATCGCTGCCGATCTCGTGCTGAATCTTGATCGCCGCTTCTGGCGTCAGAAAGTGCTGTCGTTCAGAAAACGGATCACGAAACGTTATTCCTTTATCATTCACAGCCACAAGGAACGACTTCGAAAGCATCTGAAACCCTCCGCTATCCGTGAAGATGTTTCCGTCATAGCGCATGAACTTGTGGATGCCTCCTGCTTCCATGATCCGTTTTGTTCCTGGCTTGAGGTAGAGGATGTAAGAGTTTGCGATGATGGACTGAACGCCCATATCGGTCAACTCAAATGGGCTGATTTGCTTGACCGTCATCTTGGTTGCAACAGGCATGAAGAAGGGCGTGGCGATGCTTTCTGATGCTGTCTTAAGAACTCCTGTTCTCGCATTTGTCTTGTCGTCTTGGTGTTTAAGAGTGAACATAAGAACCGGCTTTGGTCGGATAAAAAACTATATAAATACTTGTCGAAACCGTGTGAATTGATGAAACGGACGCACACCTGCGGTGAACTGCGTAAAAAGAACAAGGATGAGTTTGTTGTTCTTCAGGGCTGGGTTCACTCGCGCAGAGATCATGGCGGAGTCATCTTCATTGATCTTCGGGACCGCTACGGTGTTACACAGATAGTGTTCACACCGGACAAGGTTGAGTTATTTAAGGAAGCGGAGCACCTTCGCAGAGAGGATGTTGTCGAAGTCCGTGGTCAAGTGAGCCTGCGCAAGGCTGGAATGACGAATTCAAATCTGCCTACTGGCGAAGTTGAGGTTTTCATCAGTGAACTCAAGATTCTTAACAAGTCTGATGTTGCGCCAATCGAAGTGGATGACCGCATTGTTGCAACAGACGAGATGCGTCTCAAATATCGTTACTTGGATCTGCGCAGACCGGTCATGCAGCGGCGTTTGCTGATTCGGCATGACGCAATGCAAGCGTCGCGAGAGTATCTTTCGTCGCAGGGATTCTTGGAGATCGAGACGCCGTTGTTTGTTAAGCCGACGCCGGAAGGTGCACGCGACTATATCGTCCCTAGCCGCGTACATCCGGGAAAATTCTATTCGTTACCGCAAAGCCCGCAGTTGTACAAGCAGTTGCTGATGGTTTCTGGCTGTGACCGTTACTTCCAGCTTGCGCGCTGTCTTCGTGATGAGGATTTGCGCGCGGATCGCCAGCCAGAATTTACGCAGATCGATGTTGAGATGAGCTTTCCCGAACTTGAGGACATTTACGCCTTCGGTGAGGGAGTCATCAAGCACGTGTTCAAGAAAGCGATCGATGCCGACATTAAAACTCCATTTCCACGGATCCCGCACAAAGAGGCAATGGCGAAGTATGGGTGCGACAAGCCCGACCTTCGCTTTGAATTGTTTCTGCACGACGTGACAGACATCGCAAAGGAGTCTGATTTCTCAGTATTCAAGAACGCTGTGGCAAGTGGGATGATCGTCAAGTGCATTTGCTCGCAGGCTGATTTCTCCAGAAAAGACATTGACGAACTCACGTCTTTTGTAACGCAGCTGGGTGCAAAAGGCATGGCATGGATGCGCGTGACGCAAAAGGGCCTTGAATCGAGCGTGGTGAAATACTTCAATGAGGATTTACAGAAGAAATTACTTACAAAAACCGGTGCAACGCCCGGCAGCATGATATTTTTTATTGCTGATACCCAGAAGAAAACCAACGAGATTCTCGCAAGATTACGGTTGGAATTGGGAAAGAGATTAAATTTAATCAAGGATAACGAGTTCAGGTTCTGTTGGATCACAGAATTTCCGCTTTTTGAGTGGAACGAGGAGGAGGAGAAGTGGGATCCAGCGCATCACCCCTTCTGCATGCCAATCGAGGAACATATCAAGTTCCTCGAGACAAACCCTGGAAAGGTCTACTGCACGCAGTATGATCTGGCGGTAAATGGTGTCGAAATCCTTTCGGGCAGTATCCGCATCCACCGCCCGGATATTCAGGAACGCGTCATGAAGGTAATCGGCATCTCCAAGCAGGAGATCGAGAAGAAATTTGGGTTCCTGCTTGAGGCGTTCAAGTATGGCGCGCCCCCGCACGGCGGGTTCGCGTTCGGTTTTGACCGCATCGTTGCATTGATGTGCGGCATCAGCGATATTCGTGAAGTGATTGCATTCCCGAAGAACAAGTCCGGCGAGTGCCCGATGGATGGTTCTCCATCAGAAGTTCCAGCAGGCGCTCTTAAGGAACTGCACATCAAGACAGATATTGTTTCAAAAAAGTAGATTCTCACATGAAAGTCGATAGTGCGCTCATTGAACACGTTGCGAAGAATGCGCGCTTGCAGCTTTCGCGAACAGAGTGCGAAGCTTTTTTGCCAGAGTTCGAGGAGATTCTTGACGTGTACAAGAAGCTTAATGGGATTGACGTTACGGGCGTCGAGCCGGCACTTCAGCCAGTTGATCTCGCGCCAAATCTTCGCGAAGATAAAATCAAGGCTTCGTTTTCTCAAGAGAAGGCACTTGCAAATACCAAGCACAAGAAAGATGGCTATTTCAAAGGGCCAAGAACGATGTAAGTGAAAGACATGGCTCGTCAACATTCACTGGCACAAAAGGCGATGTCTGTCGCAGAATTTGTCAAGGGTGTGCACGACGGGCAAATTGATGTTGTCGAGCACATTCACCGCACACTTGAAGAATGCAAGATCATCAATAAAGAATATGGCTACCTAAACCTTATTTCTGAAGAGTCGGCGATCGCGCAAGCGAAGCTTGTCTCAAAGAAAAGAAAAGGAGCAAAAGGAGCTCTTGCGGGACTTCCTGTGTCGATCAAGGACTCGATCTGCGTAAAAGGGGTTGAGTCAACCGCTGGCTCTGCGATGCTGAAAGGGTATATTCCTCCATTTGATGCGGGCTGTGTGTCGCGTCTTCGTCAAGCTGGAGCAATCATTGTTGGAAAAACTGCCCAAGATGAGTTTGGCTTTGGCAGTTTCTCAACGAACACGGGAATTGGCTTTACTGCTCCAAAAAATCCATTTGACAGGCTGCGTTCTTGCGGCGGGTCGAGTGGCGGCGCGGCAGGGCTTGCGCAAAAATTGAGCGTCCCTCATGTCGCTCTTGGCGAAAGCACGGGCGGGTCGATTGTGAACCCTGCATCGTTCTGTGGCGTAGTAGGATTATGCCCGACGTATGGAAGAGTTTCGCGTTATGGCTTAATTGATTATGGAAGTTCGCTTGACAAAGTTGGACCGATCGGAAAAACTGTCGCTGATGTCGCACTGGCGCTGAAAGTGATAGCAGGCTTTGACGAAAAAGAATCAACGACCGCCACAGTCCCTGTTGAAGACTATCCGTCGTTTGTGAAAAAAGACGTTGCCGGTCTCAGAGTGGGCATTTTAAAGGAAAGCTTCGGGGAAGGGACCGATTCTGCAGTGGAGAAAAGCGTTTGGGGTGCGATCAAGCAGTTGGAATCAGCAGGCGTTGACTGCAGAGAGATTTCATTGAAGATCCCGATCGAGTATGGAATTCCCACATATTACATTATCGCGCCGTCAGAAGCGTCGACAAACCTTGCAAAGCTGTGCGGGTTGCGGTATGGTGCAGAGGAGAAGATCGAGGGCGATTTCAACACGTATTTTTCGGAGGTGCGTTCGCGCGCTTTTGGGAAAGAGGCAAAGCGCAGGATCATGTTGGGAACATTTACACGCATGGCTGGCTACCGTGATGCCTACTATGTGAAAGCGACAAAGGTGCGCCGATTGATCATTGACGAATATAAGAACGTGTTCAAGAAGTGCGACGCCGTGATATCGCCGACGGTCTCGATCTTGCCGCCGCGCTTTGACGAGATTAAGAATCTTACGCCTGCGCAAAACTACCTGATCGATGCGCTCACAGTGAGCCCCAATCTTGCAGGACTTCCACACCTCAACATGCCTGTAGGAAAACATAACGGTCTCCCGATCGGCGCAATGCTGACTACTGACCATTTTAAGGAAGGTGTGCTGGTGCAGCTTGGAGCCGCTCTTGAATGAACACGGAAAATGCCATGACAAATGCAAAACAGTTCGCAAGCGACGTGATAATCGGTCTTGAGATCCACGTACAGCTCAACACCAAGACAAAACTCTTTTGCGGGTGTTCAACGCAAGGAAGTGAGGAGCCAAACACGCGTACGTGCGATGTGTGCCTCGGTTTTCCCGGTTCAAAACCGGTGCTCAACAAGGCCGCGCTTGATGCAGGGCTTCGCCTCGCGCTGGCACTTGGATGCACGATAAGTCCAAAACTGATTTTTTCGCGGAAATCGTATTTCTACCCTGATCTTGCAAAGAACTATCAGATATCTCAGCACGAGTTGCCGCTTGGAGCAGGGGGCAAACTAGCACTTAATGACGGTACACTTGTGCACATTACCCGCGCGCATCTTGAAGAAGATCCAGCATCATTGATTCATCAGGGGAGTGCTGGACAGGGATATGTACTGATCGATTATAATCGCAGCGGAAACCCTTTGTGTGAGATAGTGACTGCGCCCGACATGCGCGGTGCAGAACAGGCGCGGGAGTTTCTCAATCGTCTAGTATCGGTGCTTGAGTATCTTGAGATCTTTGATCTTGGTTCCTGCATCATCAAGGCAGATGCGAACGTGTCGATCGCCGAGTCAGGATATATTCGTGCGGAGATCAAGAATATTACGGGATTTAAAGAGATCGAGCGGGCACTCACATTTGAAGTAGAACGTCAGAAGCTGGCAGTGCAGCGCGGTGAGCGGCTAGTTCAGGAGACACGGGGGTGGGATCCCGCTGCTGGCGTCACAAGCGCCCTGCGGCTGAAGGAAACCGAAGCGGACTATGGATATATCTTGGATCCTGACCTCGTCTCCGTAGACATCACAAATAACATGGTGAAGGATGCTCAAGCGAACCTTCCCGAATTGCCCGCCGCAAAAACAAAGCGATTTGTAGAGCAATATCAGGTCAAGTTCGAAGATGCGATGATTCTTGCTGCTGAGCGTTCGCTCGCACATCTTTTCGAGACGGTTGCAAAGAAGTTTGATTCATCCTTTGCGGTGAGGTGGTTGCGTCATGAGTTGAGTGCTGTGCTTAATGCCAAGCAGACGACCTGGTCTGCTGCAGGACTTGATGAACGGCTGTTGCTTGAATTATTTGAACTCGTGCAGTCTCGGACTGTCACTGACCTTACTGCGAGGGATCTTTTGCAGAAACTGTTTGAAAGACCGTTTTCTCCAAAAGAGTATGTCGCAAAGCACAAGCTTGCTTCAATCAGCGACAGGGGCGAGCTTGAGAAGATTGCGAAGAAAATCGTTGATGAGAACCCTCAAGCGGCTGAAGATGTGAAAAGCGGTGAGAGCAAGGCGCTCAACTTCTTGATTGGAAAAGTGATGCATCAGACAAAAGGAAAGGCGGACGCGGGTGTCGCCCGTCAGTTGATCATGAAGATCTTGGAGCGTTAGCTGGCCCTTTACGACCATTGGAGAGTTAAGTTTTTAAACCCAGAGAATTCTCGTCCTCCCATGAATAACGTGCAAACAACAGGATGTCTTCTAATCAGAAGCAATAAGGTTCTGCTTCTTAAGCTCAAGGGGAAGGATATCTGGGAATTGCCTGGCGGAGTCGTTAATTCAAATACCGAGCCTGAGCAAGCTGTCTTGCAGGCCACAAAATCTTTGACAGGTCTTGATGCTGAGATCATCCAACAGTTTGATGTATTGGGCTATCAAGATAACGGCGCGACGGTTGAAGAGATTATTTTTGAGTGCAGCCTTCCAGAAAACGATACTCTACAACCTGCTGATGAGATTGAAGAGGCCCGTTGGTTTTCATTGCAAGAAGCAAAGGAGGTTGCTCTTGCTGAAGATGCGCGAGCAGTTCTCAGTGAACTGCACTGACCCATCCCGCATCAAGAGTTTTCTGGGTCTCCGCGATTACACGTTCTTCAAAATCAATGACACGTTCTCCTTCGGATTTTTCTGTGTTGAGTGTATGCAAGAGTGATTTAATGACTGCTTCTTCTGCGTCAAGTGGGAGGCCGATTTGGATTTGTCCAAGATGTTCCTTGATGACGAGGTGTTCTACGTCCTCTGTTGATCCACTGTGGATCGCGATACTTGAGTATTCCTGAGTTACGAGTTGGTTGGTGTTCTTCATAACGAAGTATGCGTTCTTTTCATACAAGAACTCGAAAATCTTGTTCCATGCGATATCAGATATTTTTCCTGAAGATAATTGACCGCTCGCGCGGATAGTCACAATCGATCCTTCAACGTTTTTTCCGCTGACAGCGTCAAGAATGGCCGACTGCGCTTCATTTGCGTTTTTGTAATTGCAGTCAACGACCAGGCAAACAGCAGGATACACGACAAGCGGCTGGTAAGCGGCGCGGCCATTATCATAAAGGTAGAATCCTCCGCATCCGAGCTTCTCGATTTCAGAAAAACTGTTCGGGAAAAGCGGTCCTGGATAGACGATATTGCGGTGCTCGCCGATCGTGCTGTGATTGACAATGTGAACATGTCCTCCAGCATAGTAGTCGAATCCTTTGGGAAGAAACGAGATTGGTGCAGATTCCATCTGTGCAAGATCGCTTGGTTTAAGTTCCGTAATTGCTGTGTGAAAGAGAAATATCTTGAATCCGTCTTCTCGTTCAAGCGAACCTGCGTCGAGCGCCGTATAGTAATGCCGATCAAGCATTCCTTTCTTGCCTACCATGCCTGTGATCTTCGCACCAGTCTTTGGATCAACAGTGAACTGGAGCTGAATGGTGTCGTCAACAATCTTTCCTTTGCAGACATTGACGAGCAAGTCAGCATGCTCTAAGACGTCAAGCATTGTCTTGCCTGATGGTGAAAAATCGTGGCTTCCCGCTATCGCGTACACAGGAATCTGGCGGATTTTCAGTTTGCGTAGTGCCAGTATCGCTCCTTTGATTTTGTCAATGCCGGGAACGCTGGTGTTGAAGAGGTCCCCAGAGACCAAGAAGAAGTCAACGCCCGCTTCGATGCTGCGATCCACAGCCATGTTGAATGCGATGAGGCTGATGTCGCTCATCTTTGGATCGCGCCATGATCCGATGTGGCAGTCTGCAAGGTGTGCGAACTTCATGGAACAGAAAGTTTAATGGATTTATTTTAATGTTTCGTTCTATAATATTGAATAATCTTATTTTTATCTTATTTTTAGTCAAAAACTCGCGACCACCACCAGTCATACCTGCTCACCGAAGTTCGTAGGTTTATAGCCACATTATTAGCTCGCGGAGCGTTAGCTCGCAGGATGGCAGCAGTACATTCGGGAGAGAGCCTATACCATCCAAACGTTTATTAATTAATAAGACATGTTGTTGGCATGGAAGAGAAAGAGGATGCTGTTAACGGATTATACAAGTACGTGAACAAGAGGAAGGTGTTCATCTTTCTAATTTCTCTTGACTTCACATACCTCAACAAGAAGTTCGGGTACGAAGATACCAACAAGCTAAAGGCGGAGATCATTTCACGTCTTCAAAAAGAACATTTCCTTTTCTTCAAAGATTTGGGCAGCAAGTTGCTGTTTTTGTTTGACACAAACGTTACAAGCAGCATTATGAATGATATCGACAAAAGAATCATCGCCCCCTTCTTGCAATCAAAAGACATTGATCCTGCAAGGTTGGGAGCGCGTCTGATTCTCTTCACGACAAAGGAGTTTGGAGATTTTGATTTGAGTTTCGAGAATCGCTTTGGTTTATTTGATGAAGCGTACGCGGTCGAGAAGTATCTCAAAGACTTGCGCGGAAAGATCCAGAACGCGCTGCGTAAGGGAAATTTGGAGACAGTACAGAAATTTCAGGACGCGTGTGCGACGCTGCAACGGCTTAGGCCGACAAAAAGTGCTTATTACGGTGATATGAAGCGCGTGATGAGGGACATCAGAAATTCTTCATACCTAACGAAGGCTGCGGCAGCATTGTTCACTGGCGGCAAAAACCTTGACGCTTTTTACAGCAACATCGTCAATTACCGCTTCTGGCTCGCACTGCAGGAAATCCTGCTTGAGGATTTAAAGAAGGAAAAGATCTATCACTTCTTTAACCCAGTCGCGATGAAAACTGGGCATCCGATGGACGTCGTGAAGGCCGATGACCTAAATCTATGGTACGCCTCTTCGATAGCGCTATTCTATCCGTTCCTTACTAGTGAACAGAAGAAGCAAGCGGAAGAGATTAAGGCCTTTGTCGACAATCCACATCTTTCACGCAAGGAGACTGAAGCGATGGTGGAGAAGATTTATGCGTTTACAAAAAATCTCACAGCAAAAGGCCATCTTAATCTTCCCATCTCAAACCTTGAAGTGTCGCAAGAAGCATATCAGTTCCAGAAGAGACAATTTTATTCTGCATTCGGCAAAGATCGCTATAAGCAGAAGTTGAGCGAATGGCAAATTGCGGGCTTTGCAAAACAGAAGTTTCCGCTCGTTTGCGATAGCCCTGTTGAGAAATTTTTGCGCGGCTTTGCATTCATGAACGATGACAGGTTTGCGGCACTGCGTGCGGGCGAGCGGCTGCTGTTGTCAGTAGCGTTTTTGGAAATGGATGGCTTCAATGCATTCAACAAGTACCTGTTTCCGACAGACAGTGACAAAGTGTACTCGCACATTATCAACAAGATATTTGAAGTGGCAAACAAGCATTTTATGGGATATTGGAAAAATAACGAGTTTGTAGAGGGCAACCAAGATATTTTTAAGTCGATGACGGTCTATATTCTTGGTGATGAGTTGTTTTTTGCATTCCTGCATTCGAAAGCTGAGGATGCGGCTTTCATCAAGAAATACATTGAAGAGTTCAAGAAAGAAGCGGTCAATATTGTTGCTGGCGTTTATTTCATCAAAACCGAAAAGACAATGGTGAAGATGAAAGGGAGCGATATCACCATACGTCATGCAGTGCCTGTTAAAGGTAAGAGTTTCTTTCACAAAAACGAGGTTGACCTGGAGCTCGCGCATCTGAGCTTCAGCGGGTATGCTCTATTCAATAGACGGGTCATCAAAACCGATTACTTGCTGCAGTTGCAAGACTCTCTCAAAAAGGTGGAAGCTGGAGTCGATGAGATCAAGAACAGCGGAAAAGGGAGACTCGAATTCAAGTACGCATCATAAAAAATCATCAATGAAGATTGGGACAACAAACCCCTGTTCACGCATTTGCTAGTCTTTTCACGATGCCGAAATAAACTTATGTAAAACTCTAATGGAGATAGCCCGCCTTCTTTAAAATGGCAACAACGAGAGAGCCTTTAACAACTATAAAACTAAAACTGTTTTTGCCCTTTATCGAATGTGTTACGAGAGTGACGTGCCCTACACCGAACTTGCTCACTACGTTCGCACCCAGATGTAAAGTCTGGAGGACATAACATCGTTATGTCTAATTCAGAAATCCAGAAAATTACTAAAGTAAATAATCCGCCCCTTATTAAAAAGACAATTTGTTTTTGAAAAATAGACTTTATTATTAGTTTACAATAAAATACTCGTATAATTCTGTACCTGTTGCCGGGATGCCTTCGTCAACGAATTCTTTCAATTTTAGTTGTAATTGCTTAATCCCACCATCTATTCTCTTCGAGAGGATATCGTATCTCTGCATACTGTAGGGTTCTATATATCCTAGTGTATTTGGATACAAACCGTGTCCAACCGAACTCACAGGAACACCATTAAGTTTTTCAATCCAGAAATCAAAATATTTCATAAATGGCCGAGGTTCTAGTTTTGTAAGAGGTGAACCAGCTCCGAAAACAGTTTCCCATACTAATTGTCCACCA
>JACQXV010000119.1 GCA_016208715.1 Candidatus Woesearchaeota archaeon
CGCCATACTGCGTCACGCTCATTCACCGTATCGCTGTGGATACGCTTCACTCGCGTTCCTTGTCTGGCATGGTTCGACAGGCTCACCACATGCCTTTTCGCTCGTTTATGCTGACCCAAAGCTTATTTAAGGATAAACTCTAATTGATTTCGGAAGCGTGGCCGAGTGGTCGATGGCGGCGGTCTTGAAAACCGTTGTGCTGAAAGGCACCAGGGGTTCGAATCCTCTCGCTTCCGCCAGACTACGCCATATAAAAGCCAAGCAGGTAAGAGGCTTCGTCTGGCGAGCCAGAATACGTTCAAGCGGGGATACGAATAAGGCAGGCTTCCATCTTCGCTTAGCTACGGCGGACAGGCCGTCTGGCGAGCCAGAAAATCTAATAAACTATAAGCGACTATTTGCGGAGAGGTGGCCGAGCGGCCGAAGGCGGCGGTTTGCTAAACCGTTATACGGCCTTAAAGCTGTATCCAGGGTTCAAATCCCTGCCTCTCCGCCATATTATTTATGCGAACCCTGGCCAGCGGAAGCTGAAGGGTTCTCCGCCGGCAGGGATGCAGGACAGGCAGGCGACGGCGGATGCGCCTACGGCGCAAAATCCCTGCCTCTCCGCCAGACTCGTCATATAATAGCCGGGCAAGTAAGAGACTTCGTCTGGCGGGCCAGAGAATAGTAGTATTACACCGGAATTTTTTGTTATGCCGCAATATGTTTATGTCTTACAGAACCTGGCCAAGGATAGGATATATATCGGATGTACCGATAATCTTGACAGGAGACTGGCCCAGCATAACCAGGGAGAGTCAATATATACCAAAGATAAAGGTCTGTTCCGCATTATCTGGTACTGTTGTTTTGACGATGAGAAGCAGGCTTTCTTGTTTGAAAAGTATCTCAAAGGCGGCTCTGACCGGGCGTTTATCCGGAAACAGATACTTCCATAATAAATCCCTTTATCCGACGAAGCAGGACAATAAGTATGAACAAATGATGCGTAGTCGGATGCCTCTCCGCCATATTATTCCACAGCCCTGTTTTTGAGAACAGATTTTTCTCCATGAAAAAGAAGAAAAGAAATTTTTTAAAAATAAGTAAAAAATAAGTAAAAAAGGCTCTTCTCCAATGAGTGTGGGTAAAATCGAACTTGGTGGCGAGCTGAAGTAGTTGGCAGTAAACGAGTTCTTTGATAGCAACCCCGGTAAAAATATGGTAAACTTCCGGTATGAAGAAGATCAAACGATTGGAAGAC
>JACQXV010000168.1 GCA_016208715.1 Candidatus Woesearchaeota archaeon
AAATCCATCATCACTTCAGACGGCGTGTGGGTGATGATGGCAAAGTTGGAATAGACGGGTTCCAGAGTCGGCGACAGTTCGAATTCCATTTGCATGACGGGTTGTTTGCTCATAGCACACCTCGCTTTAAAGAACGTTGCTCGTTTATGAAAGATTGATAACGCAACAAAACATCTATCGCAAAACTAATCGCCCATTGAATATCTTGGGTCGAAAGATCCTTGTGGATAATTTTTCGTTCAAGCACTTCAGGCGGAACTCCCATTTGGCGCATCGTCTCGCGATCTAGTTTCCCATCTGTGAAAACGATCTCTGGCATTTGATCATGAGCCTCCATCTTAAGATTGGACTCTAACCACTCAAACTTATGCCATTCCGATAAGTCTATTCCTACTGTCATGCGGAGAAGTACAATGGATACAGAGACGTACAATCTTCTGATTACACCTTCGCGGGTTAAAGGTAACTTGATTTCTAAAGGAAACAACTTATCAATTTCATCGCCCAGTGACAGCAAACCAGCGACGCTGGAGACCCCGCCGAGATGCCTTGTACGATTCATACCAAATGGCGACACTTGCTTAGCTACGACAGATGCAACACTATCTTCAACCAACTGTAGTAAATCCTGCAAGGAAGAAACAGTGTGCGATGCTACTTCTAAATCATTGGCAACACTTTCAATCTGACGAAAATTATGTGCAACTTTAATTGTGTTCTCAATCTTGTTCACACTAACCAAATTGTCGTTTTCATCATACACGGGATCATGGTCAACCTGCGTCACTACGAAATCATCTGACAAAAGATCAGCCAAACTCAAATCATCATATGACATTCCGATATTCATCGCCGCCAAAGCGGATCTAAAAAATGATTCCGAAATAGTAATATGCGCTTGAAGTTCTTCAATACTCGACGGGTATGCGCGATGTTGTGCATTATTGCGAGCATCCGTTAGCCGCATGATATCTTTTTTGAGCGGAAGAGAATTGCCTGTGTGAGATTTAACCAGATCATTCGCGTGGTCGAATAAATCTTTAAAACCAATCGGCAAAGTTATCTGCGGCGCGTAGAAATCGTGGATCGCAACAAGCAACCATTCGACGGCGTTATGAATATCATGGATGGCGATAATGCGATCTGGAATCGTGCCTTTGGTTGCATGACCGTAGGCATGCATCAATATGCGTTTTGCTAATAACGCAATTCGCGCAAAAGAGTCTTTTGGGTTCAACATAGTCCTAATAAAAATACAGCCGTCTGCGTTTGCAGGCGGCTGTATTAAACTCACTCATTCTCTAAAACGGGATGTTCTCCTCATCTGTTGGAGGAGGAGCATCGTGCATCACCTGCCCGCCCGAAGCAGCGTCGCCGCTACCCTCACGCTGACCTGTGCTCAAAAATTTAACTCCACCAGGATCAGCCGTCATTTCAAATGACGCGCCGCTTGTGCCATCTTGTCGCGTAAAGATTCGCGGACCGCCCGTCGCCTTATCTGCATTTAACCGCCCTTCCACTAATACTGCCCTCCCTTTCTTCAAGTACTGATTGCACGCTTCCGCTTGTTTCCCCCACACCGACACTCGAACCCAAATCGTTTCCTCCACCTGTTGCCCACTCTTGTCAGTATATTTACGACTCGTCGCCACATTCAAATTGGTGACGGCATCCCCACTTGGGGAGTAACGCATTTCC
>JACQXV010000169.1 GCA_016208715.1 Candidatus Woesearchaeota archaeon
CATATACCGCATCGCCAAGTGTAGTCCTCTTAGTCGTATAGGGGACACCTAAAAGGCCGATGATGTCAGCTTTTGGCGTTTGCCCGACCACAATTTCTTGGGCAGGGTTGTCGCCAAAATCTCTCCCAGCAACTCCTATCATAGGTCTCGCACATCCCGCGATAGCGATGGCAATGCCCGCAAAGTGCAGTCTTGTCTTTATGCTATCTCCTCTGCCTTGGTCAGAAAGCACAGAGACCGCGAATAACAGAGACAACAGATATTCCTATCCGTTTCTATGAGCATAGCTACTCCACGGTCAAAGTTTTTTTCGATTCTTCCTTGAGGAAAGCAAAGGGGTCAGGTCTACACACTTGACACAACCAATTCGCCTTTGAAATCTCTTCAGGTATCTTAATGGGCGGCCATAACCTACTTTATCCCACATCGGAAAAGCATAGGGGTCATCTCTAAAAATACCCATGGTTTGCCTCAGTTCATTCTCTCCGCTGTTTCCCTGTCATACATAAACGGCGTCGGGGAGACCTCCTCTTCAAAGATAGAAGTAATGAAACAAACCACAAGAATTATTTGCCGCAGAGGTCGCTGAGGACGCGGAGAATATTGGCATCTGATGCTTTCCTCCGCACCCCTCTGCGGTTGGGATTCTTTTTCTTGGACAGCAGTGATCTGAAATCCAAAATCGAATGTCTATTTTGCTCCATAGACTACTACTTTCACCCATCAATGTCAAGCTACCCACGAACGCGCCTTTCTGTCTCAATTCTCCTTGGTGGTTTGGTGATCCTGGTGGTGAGAGTCTCTTCCTTGTCCGCGTGCATCTGCGTTCATCTGCGGTTCCCATTTCTTCTTCTACCCGTTGTTTCTTCCTTATTCAATGCAAAATCCGCAATCCAAAATGCAGAATCGCTTGTGCACCCTCATGCACCCTCAAACACGCTCTTGACTTTCCGCCGGATTTGCGTTAGTCTTGCGACATTGCCGTTTGAAAACCACGCTGAGTTACTCAGATCTGAGATTTCCCCGGCGCTCATGAGAATGATAAGAGACACAATAACCCTTGACGAACTAAAATCGCTGGCTTCACCCTCCTTTGAAAACGTGGTGAAAGCGGTCGTTGACGTTGAGCGGGA
>JACQXV010000170.1 GCA_016208715.1 Candidatus Woesearchaeota archaeon
CACCTGCGTTTCCGTTTCCGGCGAACCGTTCAGCATCTGGGTTTCCGCGAGCGTGATCACATTCTGCTGATCGTCGTAGCCCAACTGGTACTGTGAAATTGTCTGATTCGATTGCACTTTCCGGTTATGCACATTCGCCGGTCGTCCCGCCGGATCATAATCGTAATTGCACACCACCTGCGCCCCGCTCCTGGTCGGGGAGTTGATCCCACACCTGGATCTGCTTGAAAAGAAGCTATTTGATTGTCAAAGAACCAAAGTGATCATTTCATCACCAGGTGAACAAGGAAACCGCACGGCGGCGGTCCTGCCCTTGCCGGAATATGGCGCTCTGCTTGAGCGATTGCTGGATGATGCCGCACTGGGTCGCCTGGTTCGGCAAATCCCACCTGATCAACGCACCACAGGCAGGGAAGCCCATCAGTTCTTTGCTTATCTGGAAGCTTAAGGTAGGAATTAAACACAATTGAACGGCTATCCAACAAAAACCCAATCTTCTTACGATTACTTGTTCTTAGGAAAGTATTTCCAAGGATCACTACTGTGTAACATTGGATACAGGTGCATTTGATCGATAACTAATTGACCTTTCTTAAACATTGCCCCAAGAAATTCTATACCTGACAAGCACATCATTGATCGTTGCTTGAGAATTAAGGAGTACTCTTGAGCTATATTCATACCAATTGGGTGAATGAGATTACCCTTAAAAACCGGACAAGATAGTTCAAGTTGATACTGGAAATCACCGTAAGGCGTTTCCTCTGTACTTTTTAAGAAAGAAGATCTTGGACAGACCTCAAATGCAATATCCAGAAATTTAGCTTCTGAACATTCAGCCTTTGAAAAGTTTAGGCCAGTGATAGCTTCTGTTAAGTTTACTGCATCCAACAGATTCTCAAGGCTTTGTTCTCCGAAAAAAATATACACTTCGTAACTCATAGTACCTCATTTTAACGGCCATAGTCTGACATTAACATCTGACGGAAATGGTGCGCCTTTTTGATCAAGATAAACCCCTGACCGTACATCTTGCAGGAAGTTGTCTAATCTTTCGGGAGTAGCATTAGTTCTACTATGGTTTAAAAAGATTGTGCCACCTGGGCCTACCTGTTTCCGTGCTTTAAATAGGTGCTGAACAGCCGTGTTTTCAACAAATTCTGGCCCAGATAATGTCTTAACCTCTCCTTTAAAGCCAGATGCTACCCTGGGAGGACCACCAAATAAGATATCATGGGTGACACCTGGCCTAACGGCAGGATCTACCTGGTAAACATTAAAACCCTCATCCCGAAGAGTTTTCATGATTTCTAACTCTCCCTGTGCATCTGTGTATCCAGCACGGGCTCTCTTAACCGTGTTTCTTAGAGCTCCTTTATCGCCAGAAATAAACCCTCTAACCGGAGTATTTGCTCCTGCACCTCCGCTACCACTGTTAGATCCTCCTCCGGCGATATCGTCAATTAAATTTGTTGTACTTGCAGCACTTGCTCCTGTTGCTACTGGGGGAATATTTGGCTTTGGTCCGCCAGCAATTCCAAGTTGGATAATGTCGTCTCCGATACTGACGGCACGGGCAGCCACCCGCGCCAGGTTCACCACCGCTACACCGACATTGGCAACGGCTGACCCAAGTTCAGCGGATTGAGCCAACTGACCCAATGTCGCTGGACGGTTATTGTATTGCTCCTCATAAAAGGCTCTGGAAACCATTCCAGCACTGGCACCAACCAGCGTCGTCACAGGTGCCGTGGCAATACTGGCAACGGCTCCATACACCCTTGCCGCACCCAGAACGACTTCTTGAACTCCCTGCAAGCCGTAATTGACCGCATTGATTCGTTCCAGCATGTCCAGCGATTGCGCGCCGACCTGTTTGACCGAATCCAATGCCGCCACTTTTCCAGCCACAACCTGCAAGACCCCATCTTTGTTGAGTCTGAACAGCCCTTTGGCCAACGCACCCGCAATAATGATTTCGCGTTCAGCCTCCGTCGCGTTTTCGCCAGCCATCTGATTGATGACATTGTTGACCTGGTCAGTGCCTTCGGTAATGATCACTGACCCGGCGTGAAGCGGCGTATCCAGGATTTGCTGTCCGATTTTGGTCGGCTTCCCGGTTGAATCAGTAAAGGCATTGATTGCCGCACGCAAGCGTCGGTCTTTATCCTTCATTTCATCTTCAGAAAGTGGACTCTCCGAACCACTCGTACTTCGTCTGAAGGTAAAGTTCCCTTGAACATTGGGCTTGCCCTCTTTGATTTTATCCTGGAATTTCTGAAGGCTGTTGGTGACCCAAATGGATCTTCCAGTTGGATCCTTGTACCAAATTGGATTCCCCCACGCGTAGGCATACGGACTCTGGCTTCGTGGCTCATCCAAATCTCCGTAGACCGGGTCTTTCTGGGTGAAAATCCCCAAGTCCGCATCCAGGAAGCGCGTTCCCTGCCCAAAGCAATACAATCCAGTAGAAGCGTCAAAATACTGATTTGTAAAGGTTAAGCGGTTCTGGTTGTTGACAATCGGCGTCAACTCCCGGAAGTTCCCCCAGGCGTCATATCTATACGGCGTGATGTCGTTCGTGGCCAGATTCACGACATCCGCCGTAGACCCCAGATGGTTGAACAGGTACGACACTTTCTCCAGGCCCTGTTTTCTTCCCAGCGTCTGACCATTCC
>JACQXV010000171.1 GCA_016208715.1 Candidatus Woesearchaeota archaeon
AGCTGGCCCGTTCGGCGACCAGCGCGACCACGTCCGCAGCCGAGATGCCCCAGGCGACTGCATTGGCCACCACGACATTGACAAAATTACCCTGGATGTTAAAAAGGTTGTCCTGGGTCAGCTTATCGCCAAACGGACTTGTTGTGGTTTTCATAATACATATCCCTTTCTCATTGTGCCGTTAACCGCACGGCTTGCGCCGTTAACCACACGGCTTGTGCCGTTAACCGCACGGCTTGTGCCGTTAACCGCACGGCTTGTGCCGTTAACCGCACGGCTTGCGCAGAACACTGCCCGGCTTGCGCAGAACACTGCCCGGCTTGTGCAGAACACTGCCCGGCTTGCGCCGTTAACCGCACTGGTTGTGGTCTTGGGACCACGGGTTGTGAACTTATCACCTCCTTTCCACAATGAACGGCTAATAAGGGTTGTTGACTTCAATTATTCCCAGCACAATCTCAGTCCCACCGCTGTTGACACCGACAAATTTGAGCCAGCCGGCATTTCCAGTAAGACCTATACCCTCAGGTGAAACCCAAACATTTGCGCTTTGCTTTACAGGGTCAACTCCTGAATAGTAGATATAACTTCCACCGACCAATTTCTGATAGACTTTGATTGAATTGACATATGAGCCCCCTTTAGTAAAAGTAATTGTTATCGTAACAGGGGTCCCGTAAGGCCCTGAATTGGGATCGCAATTAATGGTAGCACTAATCAAACCAACGTAACTTCCTATCCCTTCCATTGTGCCGTCTGAAATTGTACCAGTCTCCCCACTACTTCCATCAGTGGGAGTTTCGGTGGTCATAACGCTCTTTTTTTTCTTCTTTAGCAAGGGACAGGAAAAGCCGTAGCCGATGACCATTAGGCCCGCCAGAAAGACAAGTAGCCCTCTTTTTAACCAGATTGTTTTACCCATAACATCAGCTCCTTTAAAACCTGGCATTAAGAACCAGCGATTGACCGATGCCGCCATAGTCTGATTCAAAACTTCCCACCAAACTACTACTCATAGATGCTGTCAGTAACAAGATGTTTAACTCAAGACCAAGTGAAACCTGCGGCGACAACGCAATATTAAGGCCGCCAAAAAGGTTAGAACCCATTCCACCGCCATCGGCCGTATCAGAAATGGTTACGGTTGTTCCGCCGGCCGAGGCGGAGGCCGTGACATCTTCTGTGACGGAGTAAAATCCGAGGCCGATGCCGGCATAAGCCCCGAATTTTTCCTGTTGGGCGGTGTGCGCCATAATCGCGGCGGAAAATCCCGTCATATCAAGCACGCCCGAGGCGTAGCCGGTAACATAACCGTAACCGGAAACATAGTAACTTTCAGAATACTCTCCGGTTGCGCCTATCATTTCAAGTGATATGCGGTATGAAACAGTCGGGCGACTCGGGATGATGAAATCAAGGGCGAGTAATGAACCAAAGTCATAATAATCAGCTAAATCGGGATCGCTAAAATCATGAAACCCCAACCTGAAACCAACCCCTTTCTTTAGTTCATCGCCTCTGGCATCCGGCTGTAGCGGAACAAACAATACGAAAACCATTAAACTGATGACGCCCATTATCTTTTTTATACATCACTCCCTTTTTTGCTCTTTAGCGGGGGTTAGGCTAAAATTTACGTTATCTCTATCCAGATTCATCATCGCGCCATCTGCAATGTCAATAATCATCCCGATAAGACCCCCAAAGAGTATATTACCGAAAAACCATCCATTAAGCGAAGTGCCGATAGTTTGTGTCTGTGTCTCATAGCCCTCTTTCTCGCATCTTACGGAAATGGATTTCCCTTTTGGCAGGGTTGCAGTAGATGGCGTTACCAAAGTTAAGCCGGTATGGGTGATTACTTTTGCGCCTGACGGGTGTGAGTTAAAAGTTACTTTTTGGGAAGTCCCTGACATAATAGAGGCGCAACCAACAGTGATCACCAAACTCGTTATTGCCAAATAGAATAAATAAACTTTCATCATTTTCATCCTCTAACCCCATCCCGCTCTTTGGTGCGCAAAGAGCGGGACGGATTTTTAACCGCTTATTTCATCTGCCCTTCTATGGTCGCCCAGACTCGGAGCGGGATAGAATTCTTTTCCACTTCAGTATAGCGTAGAGTGCCCTGCGGCGAGATAGAAACCTCAAAGACTTTATCGTCGGCAACCTGATAAACCGGCATTTTTAAGTCCGTGAGATGATGTTTTATGTCTTGTTCAAGATTTGAACCCGGTGAACTGCTTGAATAAATTGCGCCGGTTGAGAAATCAACGATAATCCCCAGAAGCCCGGTGGTAAATAAATCAAGAATGAAATAACCCCATTGGATATCCGAAGTCCTTTCGTTAGCCGACTTGGAGCCGTCCAGAATAGTGGCGCAACTGACGTTAAACACCATTACCACGGCGCAGAGTAGGCACAAAGCCAATCCTATGTTTTTCATATTCCCGTCCTCCTTATATATTTTTGCCGTTATGCAGAATTTGTTTAGTCAGGGCATCTGCACTCAGCCCTGTCATACATACTACCGCACCTCCTTTTCCCGCCAAAGGCGGAAGGTTTCGGGTTATTAAATTCTGAACTCTTGCGAAATGCCCCTTTTGTCATTCTGAACGAAGTCCGCCATAGGCGGACGGAGTGAAGAATCTCCGTTTTATGCGGATTTGGGACGAGATTCTTCGTCCCGACACTCCG
>JACQXV010000176.1 GCA_016208715.1 Candidatus Woesearchaeota archaeon
AACATGATGAGTGTTGGTTTCTATAATGAAGGTCTGACCATCAACCTGAAGAAAGATTTGAATGCACCGCCGACTCCGACCACAGTCATGATTGACACCCAGATTACTGCCATCAGGGTTGAGCGTATCGTTGCAGAAAAAGCCGGCGTCGCAGTCGGTATGGACCTCGGTCTGGCTGATATGAATGCCAACATCCTGGGCGCCCTGGCCTGGGCACAGACTGCTCCGATGGCTGATGTCTTCCTGAAATGGAACGTCATTACCGGTGGCGACAAGTCTGTAAAGACCGATATCTCGGCGACACTGGGCTATCGGACACTGATGATTGCAGCACAGGACCCGGACGCTGGTGCTCTTGACTTCGTCAATACCGTTAACAACCTGGGCGGTTTCTGGCTCTCACTGTCACTCGGCGTATCGTTCTAAATTAGTCAATTACCCATAAAGTAGGGGGTAGCGCTGAAAAGTGCTACCCCTTATTTTTTTAGAGCCAGTTTGAGCGCAGCGAATTACTGGCTCTTATCCCGATGAGTCCCAGTGGGACGACATCGGGGTTTCACCACAAAGGGCGCAAAGGAAATTAGGGAATTAGGTAATTAGGATTTGGAGATTAGGAAATCCGGCAATCAGGAATACCTGATTACTGAACTCTTGCGAAATGGGAAATAAACCACCCAAAAAGTGCCACGCCACGACGCCATGCGGCATCGCGTGGTGCGGCATGGCATGGTCATTCTGAGTCCCGACACGGAGTGTCGGGACGAAGAATCTCGTCCCTAGCCAGCGACTCAACTTTATTCGGCCTTATCAGAAAGTGCACATGATTGGTCATCAGGCAATACGTCAGAAGAGTTGCATCCCATTTATCCAAATATTCTTTTAATAATGAAAGATATTGCTCCCGTGTGTCCTGGGCGAAGAAGACTTTTTGTCTGTTGTTGCCTCGTTGGATGATATGATGCGGGAAACCTACGGCAACAGCACGTGCGATTCTGGGCATACAGCCAAATATAAAAAACTACGCCCTACAAGTCAAGTAAATAGGCCATTATAAAATATGGGAAGTGTTCCGAATGGCAATAAAATATGGGAAGTGTCCCGAATGGCATGCAATTTGGGCTTTCCTATAAGGAGGGGGTAATGTACCCACTTGTCCGCTTTTTCCTGTGTTATTTTTTTGCACCTGTTATAACTCCCTGTAAAATAGCATGTTATGATGAGAATATTTTTGCACATCCCGGAAACATGTACCCAC
>JACQXV010000026.1 GCA_016208715.1 Candidatus Woesearchaeota archaeon
AAGATTACCTGATATGTTCACAGCGAGCGGTGCAGCGGCCGAGCGTAAGCGAGATTCGGGACAGAGCCCTTGGTTTGCCTGATTTTGGCTTGTCAGGGATTGTGCCGCTGCCACCATGCGAGCTGAAACGATTGACGTGCTGTTACTTACACATCCTCTGGTCGACAACATCGCTTTAAACCTCCACAGCGAGCGGTGCAGCGGCCGCGGAAAGCGAAACTTGGGACAGATCCCCCGATTTCATACGATATTATTTCATACGATATTTATACTTGCGTCTCCTTTTTCTTGGTGCATGAAAAAAAGAGTTCTTTTCAAAAATTCAAACGGCCAGAATCTTGTCGGAGTTCTTTATATTCCGATGATTGGAAGCAAGCGATTACCCTGCACGATCGTCTGCCCTGGTTTTCTTGCAAACAAGGATTGGAAATTCATTCCTCTGCTGGCAGAAAAACTCTGTACTGCTCGCTTTGTTGTTTTGTGTTTTGATTTTACCGGAAATGGCGAGTCGCAAGGATCGTTGATGCAAGGCACGTATTCGCAGAAACTTCTCGATCTTAATGCCGCGATCAACTTCATGGAGACCGTAAGTTACATCGATAAGAAGCGAATTGCGGTTGTTGGCCATAGCATGGGCGGCGCCATTGCTGCGATCGCCGCGTCGCACGATAATCGCATCAAAGCGGCGGTTCTTATCGCGACTCCCGCGTACACTGGAAAATTCGAGGAACGCGACGTTAAATTCATCAGAGAAGCCAGCGAGTGTCTTCCGAAGCACGGCAAAGTAACAGTCACAACGCCCGATGGTTCAATGCACGAGATCACAAAAGAGTTCATCGATGATGCCATGAAGCAGAACGTGCTTTCTGCAGCAAAGAAGGTGACTGTACCTGTGCTTGTTGTGCATGGAGAGCTAGACAAGACAGTGCCCCTCGGTGAAGGGACGGAGATATTCGCGTCTCTTGCCTCAGAAAAAAAAGAGTTTCACGTCATCAAAGGCGCCAAGCATAATTTCGCAAAGCCAGAATTTGAAAAGGAGCTTTCTGACGGGCTCGTCAACTTTCTGAAATCGGTGCTGGTGTAGCGATGGTCACAAAAGAAATCACGTTCCAGAATAAGAAAGGCCAAGCGCTCTCAGGAATCCTGCGCTATCCTGATGCATTGGAGGAAGAAAAGAGATTTCCGACAGTGGTGATCCTGCATGGCTTTGGCGAATCAAAGCATCATGACCTGACTGCAAGTCTTGCAAATTACATCATGCCGTTTGGGTTCGCGGTTCTTCGATTCGACTTTCACGGTCACGGGGAAAGTGAAGGAAGATTCGAGGACCAAACTATTACACAGCAGGTTCAGGATGTCGTGGCAGCGATCGACTTTCTTGAAGAATCGCCGATGATCGACAAGGATCGCCTCGCCGTGATTGGGACGGATCTTGGCGGCGACATAGCGATTCTCATCGCAGCCCAAGATCCGCGCGTGCATTGCCTTATCATTCAGGGTGCCAGAAGCCATCTTGAACATCATCTTCGTTCCCACCTTGTGGAGCACGAGATCAAGGAACTGGAGGTCAGAGGATTTCACGACCATTCCTGGTACAGCCTGCGCAAGGACTACCTCACATCCATCCGTCGCCACGATATTTTGGAGGCACTGAAGGTGGTCGCGGTTCCCATTTTGATTGTTCATGGAAATGATGATCTGCGCGTTCCGATTAACGAAGCCCGCCAGATTTTTCTTGGCGCAAACCAACCAAAAGTGCTCGAAGAAGTGGACGGTGCAGACCACTGGTTTAGACAGGAAGAGGCGAGGCAATATTTCTTTGAACTGATTATTCAGTGGCTTCGTAAGTGGCTTGGAGCTTGAAAATAGTAAGATGTTAAGCAAACGTCATCTATTTTAAGGCGGAGAGGATGTCACGTGACGTTTACTTCACGGCTCATACCAGACGCTAACTTTACAGCTCAGAAAATAGATATCTATATATACTATAAAAAGCCTTAAATTTCTAAAAAAGGTGCATTAATGATCCGCGTCGTCTCTTTTGATCTTTACAATTGCCTTGTAGACTTGCGCCTTGATGAGAAGATCTGGGTCAAGCTTAAGTCAGATTGGACTAGCGTCTTTGATGAGGTTAAGGATAACGCGATTACTTACGTTTTTGATGACGTCCGGAGAGTTCTTCCGGCATTGAAGAGAAAGTACGCGCTTGCGGTATTCACTGCAGAAAACAAGGAATACGCAACGCATAAGCTGCAAATAGTTCATTTAAGTTCTCATGTTTCACGGGTTATTTCTACTCAGGAATTTGGTGACAAATCGAAAACAGCCGAGTCATTTGTGTGGTTGATGAAACAGCTAAATGTCGAACCGTCGGAAATGATTCACGTAGGCGACGACCGCCGTTTTGATTACGCACTTCCTCGACAAGTAGGCATCAGAAGTTTCCTTCTTGACCGTACGGGTTTTGAGCAAGGTCCTGATGTTGTCCGCAGTTTGGTGGATGTTGAGACTGAACTGGCGCTTCAGCGGCCTACTAACGGGTGAGAATGTTGAGATTCAAGCTCGTTTGCTTTGATTCAGCATGTATCATTGAACCGTTGGATTTGTGGCATAAGCTGCACGAGCTCATGGAGACTCAGGAGGCAGCAAAAGATATGATCAAGAAATACCCTGGTAAGGATTTGCAGACTTTTGTAACGGAGTCAGTAAGAATGTGGAGACAGCACGATGCTGGAGCATACCTTAAACTGATCAAACAAGTCTGTTTTGTTCCAAACACTAAGGAATTGGTAAGCGAGCTTCACAGAACCGGGTATAAGGCGGCCTTGATTGGTGAAGAGCCTTCCCAGCTTGGCAAGCGCGCGAAAGTAGAGCTGGGATTTGATTATGAATTCACCAACGATGTTGGCATCGAACATGACTGTTTTACAGGATTTGTAGACTGGTTCGTCAAGCCCGAGACCAAGTTGAGCGTGCTGCGCGATCGTCTGCGGGAAGGAAAACTCCTGCTAAAGGATGTCATCTACGTTTCTGGCAACTCCGATGACCTGAGAATCATGAAGCAAGTCGGCGTAGGCATCGCATACTGTGCAACGTCGGTTCCGCTCAAGGAGTCGGCAAATGCGATCATCCGCGAAAAAAATCTCTTGTTGATTCCGCCGCAAATTCAAAAGATTGAAAAAGAATGCACTGTCACAGACATTTTTGATAAGCACTTGATTGTCGGGTGAGAAATTGACTGACTGCATATTTTGTAAAATCATCGTAGGGCAGATCCCGTGCACGAAAATCTACGAGAACCACAAGGCGATGGCGTTCCTCGACATCAACCCAATCAATAACGGGCATACACTCGTCATGCCTAAAGCGCATCATGAAACGCTTCTTGACACTCCTGATGATGTCCTCGCTGAGACGGTCAAGCTCGCAAAACGCGTCGCGAAGGCGGTCAAGGAAGGCACAGGTGCAGATGGTGTAAATCTTGGACAGAATAATTTCAGTGCCGCAGGCCAACTCGTGTTTCATCTTCATTTTCACGTGATCCCTCGCTTTTCCGGAGACGGACTGCATCATTGGCCAGGGCAAAAGTACGCATCAAAAGAAGAGGAGCAGGAAGTGGCAAAGAAAATTATTAAACACCTTGCCCCTTAACAAGAGTATTGTTCTATACTGAGGTGGGATATGCTCGATATTTTTTACCTGAACGACGGCGTGAAGAAAGGGAAACTTAAGGACCTTCCGAAGCTGAAGCAGTTCCCGACTTGGATTGATTGCACGGCGATCACGAAGGAGGAGGCGAACGTCCTCAGCGAAGTGTACGAACTCCACCCCCTCACCACTGAAGACATTCTTCAGTCCAACACCCGCGTTAAGATTGAGGATTTTCCGAACTACCTTCTCTGCGTGTTCTATGGCATTGAGAAGGATGGTGAAACCCGATTGATCGAATTTGATTTCGTACTTGGGGCGCATTTCGTCCTGAGTAATCACGAAAAGCCTGTCGCGACCTTTGAAGAGTTAAAGAATAACGATCAGAAGATCTCAAAACTGTTGGCGAAAGGAGGCGATTTTTTCTTCCACAGCCTTCTTGACAATGAGGTCGACAATTTCTTCCGGGTGCTCGAAAGCATCGACGAGGAGATCGCGCCGATCGAGGAAGAGGTCATGACGAATCCGCGCCCGGAGTTGTTGCGCAGGATCCTGCAGCTTAAGAGGAGCCTTGGGAGGGTGAAGAAGATTACGGTCCCGCAGCGTGAGAAGATCGGAACGCTTGCAAAGGAAGAGCACAGGTTCATCTCAAAGAAGGCGATCCCTTACTTTCGTGACGTCTACGATCACGCTGTCAGGGTTGCTGACTCGCTCGATAACAGCCGTGAAGCGACCGTGAACACGTTCGACGTGTACATGTCTGCGATGTCTAATCGGACCAACGAAGTGATGAAGCTACTAAGCATGATCGCGACGATCGCGCTGCCTTTAACGGTGATCTCGGGAATTTATGGGACGAATTTTGATCACCTTCCCGGCTCAAAAGAGTGGCAGGGATTCTGGATCATGATGACACTGATGCTCACGATTTCTGTATGCATGCTATATTTTTTCTATAAGCGTAGGTGGATTTTTGAACATCGCAGGTGGTGAAGATTATTTTTGGCTCGCTCGGCAGAATCATCACATGAATTGTGCTGGTCGTGAAAGCAGCACCAAGAACAAGCTGAATAAATGCAGAGAAGAGAATCTATCGCGTTTATGTGTCTGCCTGCGTCGAGAAGTATAGTCTTTCAAATGTCTCTCTTTCATCATCTCTAAGCCCCCTCGCAATTAGGTCATCGCCTAGCATTCCTTCCAATGCCATTCTGAACGCATCCTTTGCCTCTTGCGGTAGTTCTTGTGACGGTAATTCACGAAGTGACTCCTGGATGCCATCCTTCTGTTCGGTGTCGAGTCGGGAGTCTTCTTTGACGGTGTAGATGAACGGAGTCACTTTTGCTCCGAAGAGACTGCCGCATTCACTTGTCAAGTATGCTGCTACCCCGCAAACAAGCGCTTCAAGTGTATCATGATCTTCGCTTATGTGTTCGTGGCAGTCAGGGCGGCTGACTCCTGCAGAGAAAAAATAACCTTGATCGTGTGCTCGCAGTTCGATCGCGCAGGTGAGTTCAAGCCCTTGTCCGATGTCGCGGTTCTGTGCAAGGAATCTCTCTTGTTCATCATCAGGCAGGTGGACTACGGCTGGTTGGAATGTTGAAAGGATTCTTCCGGCGGCCACTCCTTCTGCTTGCGCTCTGAGAAACCGCTCATTCCAGCCAGATTGCTCCTTGTATTCTAGCAGTTTTGCTTCGTATCGATTATCAAGTTCGTCTTGAGCTGCGATATTGGAATGAAGATAAAAAAGTAATGTAGGATGGACGCTCTCCTGTGTGTCGAATACCGCGATCCTGTTCATGCGCTGTGTGAGTATGCTTTGTGATTTAAACTTTGCGCTGTTGTAAGAGGATGTTAAGAGAAAAAGAAAAACGCCACGGCCCAGATTTGAACTGGGATACCCTTTCGGGAACAAGCTTTCCAGGCTTGCGCAATACCAGGTTATGCGACCGTGGCTTTTCTGGAAAATAATTTGCTGCTTGGTGGCGGAGCGTTAGACTTCCGGAGCGTAGCGGAGGAAGTCTTACTTGACCGGGGTTGATAAGGGCAGTCTGCCCTTATGCGTGGTGCCAGGTTGTGCCACCGTGGCAAATGATTAAAGGATTTTATGCCGCCGCGGGGATTTGAGCCCCGGACTTCGAGATTATGAGTCTCGCACTCTAACCAGGCTGAGTTACGGCGGCGTGTTGAGTTAGCGAGACTGAAGAATGGTATTTAAAAGTTTTCTTGGTGTGGCGTTATTGAGAATCTCAAACAGTCTACTTCAGAGCTTTTCAATAACGCCCTTGGTGTTGACTGTTAACGTCGCCCAAGCAGCTTTAATCTTCTATGTTGGATATATGGAAGTGATCCTCAGAATGGAAAATGCTTAATTACCGAATGGGAACTGCCAGAAGATAGGGCTGCTGGGTGTGAGGATGAGTTTGTCAGAATGTCGAATAGTGGGGTTAGATTACTTTTGCCGTATCGCAAATAATCTTGCTTTCATAAAAACAGTTTCAATTCTGTAATGAGCTAAAGACTGTCGTCTGGAATTCATCATTGGTTATTTGGTATTTGTTTAGCTACTCACATCGCAGCGTCGCCACGACGCTCGCCATCTTCCGTTGTGATTTGCGTGGTGCAGTCGTGCTTTTTGTGAATAATCCT
>JACQXV010000125.1:0-845 GCA_016208715.1 Candidatus Woesearchaeota archaeon
TCTCTCCAGCACACGCTGGTAGGGTGTCATGGATTTCTTCTCACGAGTGATGTTCCACTTTGCTCCAATGCGTTGTTTGGATACGGTGCGGCGTTGAGGCAACGAAATGATTGAGATAGGGCGTCAGGACATCGTATACGGCGTTGAGCGCATCCACCGTCTCTGGTGTGTCCAAACAGATGTATCTCACCCATCTCCTTACCACATGTCAGTTGCGTTCTTCGACGAAACAGTTGTCATTTTTGTGGTTGGGTCTGGAACGCGTGAGCTTCTGGTTTCGTTGCGCACTCCAGTCCAGGCAGTGCCAATTGATGAACTCACTTCCTGAGTCCGGATGCCACTCGACAATGGGAAATGGGACATCGTTATCCATGGCGGTCATACTACGAACCGTGGCTTCCTGTCCTTTGTTCCACTGGGCTCTGCGTGTACCCCATAGAGTCGCCACATCCGTGGAATTGACTGTAAACACGTAGTCTCCGGCCGTTGTATTGCCACAATGCGCTACGGTGTCCACCTGCATGGTGCCTACAGGTGCTTCATCCCAGGATCCCGACCGGACGGGGATCATGGAATGAATTGAACTTGGAGAGGTTGTACTTTTACCATGCGATGGAAACGACATCCGCCGAAATTTCGCCAGACGCTTTTTCATCGTGCCCAGACTCATCACCAGAAGAAGCTCTGTCGCGGAGGCAGTGTGTTTCCACATGCTGTCACGTTGCAAAATGGACACATACTCGGCTATGAGCGGATGAAGGTTCTCTCCACAAGGTTCAGCGGCGGCATCCCAGATGGTCTTCAAGGCCG
Organism: Candidatus Woesearchaeota archaeon; assembly: GCA_016208715.1. Classification (GTDB taxonomy): domain Archaea; phylum Nanobdellota; class Nanobdellia; order Woesearchaeales; family UBA11576; genus JACQX01. Next base: position 811 of record JACQXV010000125.1, read on the forward strand.
CCGTCACGTCGGGACTGTACACCACACGGCGGCCA
>JACQXV010000125.1:913-2502 GCA_016208715.1 Candidatus Woesearchaeota archaeon
CATCTCCTGGGCTGTGCATCTGAAGCCGTGTAAAGGCTCGTGAGACAGATTTAGGATGTAGACGGATAGCCTCACAAACAACCTGTGTGATTTTAGAGCGTCGTTTTCTATCTCCTTTGGCATCCAGCCAATCTTTGAGATGTTCACAGAGCACTTCCTTTCTTGTCGCCATAGTCATACGGCGACACGGTAACCGAATTAGTATCTACCCGGAGAGTTTCGGTAACCTTTATTTGTATCTACAACGGGGACCTTGACGTTTTGTGTTTTTTTCTGTAGAGACCTCTGCAAAATTACCTGTGAATTAACCTGCCTATGAAGGCATGAATGTGGTAAAATGGAGCTATCATAAGCCATTTTCTCACATCTATGCTCTCACAAAACGTTGCGTCAGATTCTTTGTTCGACTGGGTCGTAAAGGATAAAGGCGGTCGTAAGACTATGGCACTTCTTGAAAAGATGGATGAGATCGTTCCTTGGAACGAAATAGCAGATGAACTTGCTCCAGTTTTGTACGATGGACGAGGTGTGGGGCGTCCTGGGTTTCCGGTTCACATTCTGGTAAAGGCCCTGTTTCTGGAAATGTGGTACGGGCTCTCGGATCCGGAGCTTGAGGAACAAGTCCTTGACAGGGTGTCCTTTCAAAGATTTCTCAGAGTGAGAAATCGTACAGACATCCCTGACGAAACGACGATTTGTCGGTTCCGTGGCAAGCTTGCGGAGCTTCATGCGGAGGCAGAACTTTTCGAGGTCGTTCAGGAGATGATTGACGAGCATGGTCTTCGCGTGAACCACGGCAAGATCGTAGAGGCCACTATTGTGGACGCTCCCAAAGGTCGCAAGCGCGAAGATGGGACAAACACACGGGATAAAGACGCCGGATTTACGAAGAAGAACGGGAGGACCTTCCATGGGTACAAGGCTCATGTCGGCAGTGACACAAAAGGACATTTCATCGAAGAGGTCATCGTCACCTGCGCGACGACACATGACAACAAAGCGTTCGACGACCTGACAAGAGGCGAGACAAAGGCGGTCTTCGCGGACAAGGCGTATATCGACCAGGAAAAGAAACGAGACTTTCGTGCTCGTGGTGTCTTCTGGGGAGTGCTTGACCGTGCAAGCCGTTGGCACAAACTCTCGATGAAACAGTGGAAGGACAATAACCAGAAGTCGTCGATAAGATCCAGCGGTGAACATCCATTTGCCTGGATGAAGAGAACGATGCACTTTCAAGGAACCCGTTTCTGAGGCCTTCAAAGGAATACATTCCACATCACCCTGGTGTGCGCCGCCTACAACCTCAAACGGTTGGTTTCCGTTCTCTCAATGGCGTGAAAACGACTTTTGCAGAGGACAAACGTCATAAACGTAACGAGAAACACCACCTTTGCGTGACTCACGCGACGTTGAAAGAGTGCGCGATCTGTTCCGTCTGTCCGTCACAAGACAGGCGAAACTGAATACGAACTTTTTCAGAGGTCTCACTTGATTTTGCGGTTTTCCGATCCTCGATTTCTAACTTCTGACTTCCGTTTGTGGTGCGTTTGTTTGACGAAATCCGAACCTTTTTTGAGCGAAACTGACCG
>JACQXV010000050.1 GCA_016208715.1 Candidatus Woesearchaeota archaeon
AAGCGAAGAAAATTATCGGTACACCGCCATCGCTCGCTAATGTCTAGTTGGAAACCTATAGCGGATAAAATAATACTTTTAGTCGATTTAGCATCCTCTGTGAAATATAGAACCTTGAAAAAGTAATGCAACTTTCGTAAGTTTGTGCCATGATGCTTTGCATGAGACCTTATGGCACAGCACAACAATTGTATCAACGTCGGCTCAAAGCGATTAAACTTTTACAAGCAGGATACGGCAATGCCGAAGTGGCGCGGCGAGTAAAAGCACATGAAAGTTCGATCGGACGCTGGGCAACACGCCATCATGCCAAAGGATCGGAATCGTTACTCCCACAGGATGTACCGGGTCGTCCGTCCAAACTATCGCCAACGCAGAGTAAATCTCTCTTACGTTGTTTGTCGAAAAGTTCATTGGCTTTCGGCTATGTTTCAGACTACTGGACTTTACAGCGCATTCGACAATTGGTTAGGGATAAGTTTCAAGTACGATATCGGCTCAACGGTGTTTGGTATCTTCTGCAACGATTAGGCTGGAGTTGTCAAAAGCCGCAACGCCAGGCAGTACAACGTGATGAAGATGAGATCACTCATTGGAAACGTTATGTCTGGCCGCAAGTAAAAAAAACGCATCCCGGTGGCGCGCAACCCTTGTTTTCCTTGATGAAAGCGGCGTATGTTTAACACCCCCTGTCCGGCGCACTTGGGCGCCTCGGGGTGAAACGCCTCGGGTGCAAACTACGCTACGAGGTGGCAAGTTGAATCTGATTGGCGCCCTCAGCGTGTCACCTCGGTATCGCCATCTTTCCGTTCACGCGCATCTTCACACTCGCAAGATGGACGGGAGAGTGGTGATTGCGTTTCTGAAGAATTTGTTACATGACATTCGCGGGTGCATTGTTCTCCTGTGGGATAACTCACCGATCCACAAGGATCAGAAGGTTCAAAAATTTTTGGCACGACACCCGCGTTTGCATTGCTATTCCTTTCCCGCATATGCACCTGAACTTAATCCAGCGGAAGGGATTTGGAATCAGATTGATCAACCGTTAGGCAACCATGTTTGCGATGATGTAACTGAACTAACACAGTTGGTTGCTAAAACTTTTCGGCAACTTAGGAAGAAGCAAGACCTACTCTGGTCATGTGTTAGCGCTTCTGAACTTCCATGGAAACGCTAAGTTGCATTACTTTTTGAAAACTCTATAGCAGTCTGGAAGTACATCAGACAGCGGCACAATTATTGGAGAAATGGGTGGACAAACATGAGGTTAGACTATCACTGATTGAGAACTTAGAAAACACTAACGGAAGAATACGGGAGGAGATAGTAGGATTGTTGGGAAAGTTAGGCGACGACGAAGCAGTGATCCCTCTTATCGATTGCCTGACGGATGGCGACGAGCATATACGCCAAGCATCAGCCATTGCGTTGGGAAGGTTAGGAGATAAACGAGCGGTAGTGCCTCTTGTTAAATGTTTAGCAGATAGCGAACAGCGAGTAAGAGACGAGCGTGCAACGCGACCGCTTATTGAACATCTCACTGATGGTGACTGGCTTATGTGGGTGGATATATCGGAAATACTGGAAGGGCGACATGCAGGCATGTGGTTTGATATAAGTGGGCATACAGTGGTACCTGCCCCGCACAATGTTTTGGATGATGTGCGTTCCGCGGTTGCAGAAGCCTTGGGTCGGCTGGGAGATGCGAGCGCAGTAGTGCCGCTCATTG
>JACQXV010000126.1 GCA_016208715.1 Candidatus Woesearchaeota archaeon
AGCGGTGAGGAAGCCTTGACCATTTGCGAAACGCTCGCACGTTCCAACGCGATTGACGTGATTGTCGTCGATTCCGTCGCGGCCTTGGTGCCGAAGGCTGAATTGGAAGGCGAAATGGGAATGGCAACGATGGGTCTTGTAGCATTAGACGGAAGCAAGGTCAGGGCCAACAGCGGCATAGATACATTCAAGAAATTAGAGGATTGGAGAAAACTGCTCAAAGAGGCAAAAGACGAAGCACAGAGGATAATAAGCGAAGCTGAAACCATAGACAAAGAAGAAGACAAAATACACGGCATAAACAAACGTGGAGACGAACTCCCTAAACAGATAGAAAGGGTCAAAGACAGGATTGAGGAAATAGAATCTCTTATTAAAAAAGCACATGAGTTGGGAAAACAAGACGAATCGAGGGTAAGTCTTACAGATGCAGAAGCCGGCTTCATGCACAGGGGCAATACCTCAATCCCTGCCTTCAATGCCCAGATTGCCGTAACTGGGGATCAATTTATTGTACATGCTGATGTAACAGCGGAGCCTGTAGATGTAAACCAGACAAGGACTGCGATAGAAGGGATGAAGAAAACAATCAAAGAAAAGCCTGAAATACTGGTTGCCGACACAGGCTATGCAGGAGGTGCGAATTTCAAATATTTAGAGGACAACAAAATAGACGGCTACATTCCTTCAGAAGACGAAAGGCATATAGGCGGAAAGAAAAGACAGAAGGCAATGGAACACTTATTTGCACACATGCCCACAGACTAAAACATTAAAGCCGGTAGGAAGGACTCAAATCAAGAGCAAATATAGCAAAAGAGAGATTACTACATATAGAACAGAGCGGGGAACATGCGCTGCCTGCCCCATGGGGGAGAAATGCACAACGAATACAAAATTAGGCAGGGCTATAACAAGAGACGGCTATGAAGAGTACAGGGAGCGAATGAGAGAAAAGATAAATACCGCCGAAGGCAGAGCGATTTACGGGAAACGAAAATGTTTGGTAGAACCTGTTTTTGGCCAGATGAAGACAAGAAACGGATTCAGCCAATTTCTTCTCAGGGGATTAGAGAAAGTAAGACTTGAGTGGAAGATAGTGGCAACAGCCCATAACCTGTTAAAGATGACAGCAGCGATAATGAGAAAAGAGCGGGTGCTTCCAGCCTTGGGCTGAGATTAAAAGATAAAGGACTGTTTATACTTCTTATGGAAAAAAATTTAACTTGCTCAGAAATCAAAAAAAGAGTTTTTAGACAGGCTCCACTTCCCATATTAATTTCCAATGCCCAATGCCTTTCCGCCCTCGCCCGCATGGACACCGGATTCGGAGATAAAAAATAATTCCTCTCCCCTCAAAATCCGCTCGAAGCGGGTTTCGCGAAGAGCCGCACCGACCGGAAGCTTCAAATCCTGCGAGGTAAAGACATTCTGGAGTTTAAGGGA
>JACQXV010000123.1 GCA_016208715.1 Candidatus Woesearchaeota archaeon
GACCTAAAGGTCGTTGTCTACCAAGGTTTTGGGTAGACAACGAGGTTTACCCGTTCCGGGTTCTTGCTCTGAGAACCCGTCAGGGTTCGTAGAGTCAAAAGGGGGAGGGGGGAGGGTGGGGGGTAGTAGAGCATGTCCAAAAACACTTTTACAGGACCGCACTAAGCGGTAAACAAGGATTTCACTAACAGAAACTTTACCGCCTACCCATTTAGGCAGTCGCTGTCGCCAGTTTTCTCTCTCCCTTGACCACTTTTCGGGTTATTTTGAGTAAATTATGCGCAATGGTCACCCATTTCCACTCTATTTTCGCTCCCTGTAAGCCCCGTAACATAAACCTGACAAAGTTCCCCACTACTTTTATCTGTCCAATTACCGGCTCGACCATAGTTTTTCGCTTCCGGTAAAACTTCCGTCCTTTATCTGTTTTCAGTTTCTCCAGCATCCGTAATCGCTCCGCTTCAAATTCTCCCCGCATAACAGACCGGTTCCGGCTTTTGGTGCATTTATTCCTTTTTGGGCATTTTAAGCAGACGCCTTCTTCCGCCTGATAAACCGTTATCCATTTGTCGCTGTATTTTGTATGTTGATGCGACCGTCTGGTTGGCGCGAGGGTTTTACCGGCCGGGCATTTATAACAATTATTTTCTTCATCATACTGGAATTCATCTTTAGCGTATAAATCGGTTTTTGGCTTCAAATCCTGCCCGATGTTTTCCTCGCTGCTTTCCGGTATATAGCCGTCTATCTTCCGGTCTTCCAATTCCCTGAAATTAGCGCCGCTTTTAAATCCGGCGTCAGCCAATATCCGCTTGGGGTCTTTGCCGCAATTATCCTGGATGGCATCTAAGGCCGGCTTTAGTTGGTTGGTATCCATCGGCTCTGATGTCACATCAGAATGCACGATTATCTGCCCTTTGGTCACGGCTAACTCGCAATTATAGGCCGGCATCGATCCGTTCTTATGGTGCATGAATTTGGCTTCCGGCTCGGTCGAGCTGGCTTTATGGCTTTTATCTATCTTTCGCCCGGTCTGCTGTTTGATTAACTCCTCTATCTGCTTTATCCGCTCATGGCTGTTCTCCAGCTCTTTGGGGATTTCATCGCCTCGCTTGTCTGCTCCGTATTTCCGGTCATCCTCTAAATCAGCCGCTTCGGCTTCGGATAGAATCTTTTTCACTTTTGCCTTGGCTTCATTCAACTCGTCTTCCCAGTTTTTTATGCTCTTAAAACTTTCCACGCTCACGTTAGCCCGGACTTTGGTGCCATCCAGGGCAATTAATCCCAACCGAACCAACTTCAAATCACCGGCTAACACCAGCACCCGGCCGAATAAATAAGTCAATCTATCCAGATTGGTCTTGCGGAACAGGCAGATGGTCCTAAAGTCAGGCTTCTCCAGTCCGGCCAACCACATATACGTTACATCAGCCAGGAGTTTTTCTTCTAACTTGCGACTGGAGCGAATTCCATTAGCGTAACCCCACAAGAGAACTTTTAGCATCATCCGGGTATCGAACCTGGGACGCCCTTCTAATTTAATTTCCTGGAACCCTGAAATATCTATGCGGTCAACGATATCCGAGAAAACCCGCGCCGGATGGTCTTTTCTCAACCACTCATTAAGACTGGGCGGCAAAAGGAATTGCTGGTTTTGGTCATAAGGACGAGTTGGCATGATTTTCACCTCCTTCTTGACATTAAGATAGCAAAAACCTATGATTTGTATAGAAAGATAAGGTTAGTTTTTGGACACGCTCTGTGCACCGAATGCGGCAACGTCCTTCAGGGCGGCGGCGCGGTAATCAGGGCCCAGAAAGGCACGCCCCAA
>JACQXV010000080.1 GCA_016208715.1 Candidatus Woesearchaeota archaeon
GGGACAACTACTGTGACAGCCTGCGATGGCTCGCCGCAGGGTGTAGCCGAAACAACATTCAAGATAAAGGCAAATGTGTATGAGGTGTCGCCAACAAGAGGAACAGTAGGCACGAGTGTTATTGTCAGGGGTAATGGGTATACAGAATATGAAGGGCTTGATATTCGATTTGGGAATACCCAGCATTCTGCCGGTACAACTCTAACCGAACTAAGTGGTATATTTACCATAGTGTTTACAGTCAATCAACAAATATATGGGACAAAGGCAATAAGTGTGATAGGGGTGAAGTCTACTGAGCAGCAGGATAGGCCATTTATTATCCTGCCCAGTATACCCAGTGTTACCCCTGTATCCGGGACAGTGGGAACTAAGGTGACCATCTGTCTGGATGGATTTGATGCCAATGATGTCATCAGGGTTGAATTTGGCAAGGCTTCAAGCATAACCTTTGCTACCACAAATATAAATGGGACATTGTCCACCATATTTACAGTAAATACCCAACCCTGTGGCACAACAACCATTACTGCCTATGGTACCACTGCAACCTCAGCCGGTAATGTATTTGTCATTATGCCGCAGATAATTGAGTTTACACCAATAAGCGGCACAGTAGGAAGTACAGTGAGTATTGCCGGGGACGGGTATGGGGATGCTGAGACGATCAGGATAAAGTTTGGGGATAATAACAATATCCAGACAACAATTGCCTCAAGTGAGGGCTCATTCAGTACAACATTCATTGTTGATACGCAGGCAGCCGGCTTAACAACAGCAATTGCCATAGGGAGCAGCAGCGGCAGGCAGGTTGAACGGACATATCAGATCCAGCCCAACATTATCGGCATCATGCAGACACAGGGGACAGTGGGCACATCCGTCACTGTACAGGGCAATGGGTTTGGGAAGGCTGCGGCTATCAGGGTAGAATTTGGCGTAAATGCAACCATAACCACAACTACAGCCGCAACAAACGGCTCATTCACAGCAATATTTACTGTTGATACACAAGTCTGGGGTACAACAACCATTACCGGCTATGATGGGACAACAAGTGCCTCTGGCACATTCACCATATTGCCCAACTTCTATGCATACATGCCAAAGAGCGGGACAGTAGGGACACCGGTTATTGTCAGTGGCAATGGCTTTGGCGGTAATGAGGCAATACGAATAACCTTTGGGGCAAATACAACCATAACCAGTGTGACCACAGATGGTAGCGGCTCATTTACCTCCAGCTTTACCGTTGACCTGCAGCCGTATGGCACCAGGACAGTCCAGGCAACAGGGTTGACAAGCGGGCAGATATTCAGGGATGTGTTTGACATATCATCTGTGATTACCAACATGACACCAACCATTGCCTCAGTAACAACAGTGATAACCATCCTTGGCAATGGGTTTGGGGCAAATATAGCCACAGGGATTAACTCAGGCAGAAGCGACTCAAGGCTGCTGAAGCTTGTGGCCAGGATGTGGCAGGTATCACCAGACACAGGCACAGTGGGGACAAGGGTAACTATATATGGTGATGGGTATTCTGATGCTGAACTCATAGTTGTTCACTTTGGTATACTTGGCACCATGACCACCACCTCATCCATCCTGACATCTAACAATGGAACATACAGTGCAGTATTCTATATCAATACCCAGGTATCAGGCACAACAACTGTAAAGGCAACAGGTTATGGGACGAATAAGTCAAATCAGGTAACTGAGAATACCTTCTGGATATCAAGCCATATCACCGGTGTGCTGCCGGCAACAGGTCCTGTGGGGACCATGGTTACCCTGACAGGTGATGGATATGGTAACAATGAAAGCGTCAGGATAGCCTTTGGGATAAACCAGACAATAACAACCGTAACTACCGGCCAGTATGGTACATTCAGCACCATATTTACCATAGATACCCAGACAATAGGTACCACAACTATAGTGGCTAAGGGCATACTTATCAGCGATGATGATATTTTTGTTATCCGTACAGGCATAGCCACTATTGTTCCGGCAGCAGGGACAGTAGGGACAGGGGTCACCATAACCGGTGGCGGATATGCGGCAAATGAAACAGTAAGCATAGATTTTGGGCTGACTACAGGCATCAATAGCTGCAAGGCTGACAATAACGGCTGGATAACAGGGACATTTACCGTAAATGAGCAGAGCTATGGTGACAAGGTAGTTAAGGCAACAGGTGCTCAGAGTGGGAGTTTTGGGACAATCAGCTTCAGGATAACCCAGAACTTAGTTTTTGTCACACCAGATTCCGGCACAGTAGGAACAACAATAACTGCCTATGGTAATGGATATACACCAGGGAGCATGACCATCAAGTTTGGTTTACCACAGAACGAGGGTGGACGGGTGGTCTTTGGAGAAGCAGGTGAAAATGGAACATATAGCATATCCTTTGGCATAAATACTCAAGTTTATGGCACAACAACGGTTGATGCAGTAGATAGCAAGGGGTATAATGACATAGAATATATTCGGATCATCTCACACATTACCCATGTATTACCGGCAACAGGCTCTGTGGGAACACTCGTTACAGTCAGGGGTGATGGCTATGGGGCAAGTGAGGCTATAAGGATACTGCTTGGTAATACCCCAACAATAGCTACCACCATGTCAAGCAAATGGGGTTCATTCAGTGTTTCGTTTACCGTGAATGTTCAAGCCTGTGGAACGGTCAGCGTAATAGCCTATGGGAATAACAATGAGGCATTACATCAGGATGACGATGTTTTCAGGATTCGTGGGGAGATAACACTTGTATCACCAACACAGGGAACGGTAGGCACACCAATCACCATCAACGGCAATGGATATGGTGCAAATGAAACCGTCAGGATAGACTTTGGGCTGGCAGAGGGAATAACAAATGCAACGGTTCAAAACAATGGTGTATTTAGTGCAGTATTTACCATAGACACCCAGGTTTATGGGACAAAGACCTTAACCGTGACAGGAACAAATACAGGTGATGTGGATTATCGGAAGGTAAAGGTAACACCAGAGGTAGTCTGGGTATCACCAACAAGTGGGACAATAGGTACGATCATCACCATATATGGGACAGGATACAAGGGAACGATTACCAATATCTCCATAGATTTTGGTACAGAAGGGGATGTAGGACACAATGCGGATCTGATTACACTGATTGAAACCTCAGAGAGAGGGACATTCACAGGTTATATTAATAACACAATTGGTCAGTCCTATGGCTCTACAACCATTACTGCTTATTGCTCTAATGAACCGGCTATTTTTGCCACAAACATTTTCAAGATTCTGCCGGAGGTATGGAGTGTTAAGCCGACACAAGGTACTGTGGGCACAAGGGTAACTGTGGATGGGACAGGATACATGGCCGGGGACAAGATCAACATCCAGTTTGGGAATACGCCAACCATTACTACAGGCACTATCCTGATAAATGGCTCATTTACAGTTGAATTTACCGTGGATACACAAGCCTTTGGCACTACAACCATTCGCGGCTATGGCAGTAATATGGCAGATGATAGCAGCAATGTGTTCAAGATACTGCCAAAGATATACCGTGTATCACCAACAACAGGTACGGTAGGAAGCGATGTTACTATCTATGGCGATGGGTATGGGGCAGGTGAAACAGTAACAGTAACCTTTGGGTCAAGGACATTCACCCAGGTTTATACTACAGATAATGTTGGCCGGCTGCAGGCAGGCTTTACCGTAGACATTCAGCAATATGGGGCAAAGACCATAGAAGGTGTGGGCAATACGACACAATGGGCAGCTACAAACACCTACTTTATCATACCGAGCATCTACTCTGTCCTGCCCTCAGAGGGGACAATAGGCACAGTAATGACCATAAGCGGTCATGGGTATTCCCCGATAAGAAGGGTAGCCATAGACTTTGGCACCAGACCAGGGGTTGATGCCAGCAGGATTGTGGAGACAACAGAGATAAGTGGGGCAGGGACATTCAGCTATAGCTATACCCCTGAATCAGGCTATCCGCAATCTGCCGGGACAACTAATATCGTTGCCTGGGGAATGACAGGGGAAACAATAGAGAGAGCCACGAACACCTTCTTCATCAAGTCAAGGATACTTACGTTTACACCGGCACAGGCAACCGTAGGGAGTACCATCAGTATATTTGGTGATGGGTATAGTGCCAATTACACAGTGAGGATAGGGTTTGGAAATGTAACCACCATAGCGTCGCAGACAACCTCTGACTCCGGTACATTCAGCAGGACATTTGTGGTAAATACGCAATACTATGGGACAACAACCATTACGGCTGCTTGCAGTATCAATACAGCGAGCAATACAGTGGTGATATTGCCCAACATCATCAGTGTTGCCCCAGCAATAGGAACAGTGGGATCCTCAGTAACGGTCAGGGGTAATGGATACAGTCCGAGCGGTCAGGTGAGGCTCGAGTTTGGAACTACCGGGACAATAACCACCACCACAGCAGCAAATAACGGCTCGTGGACAGCAATGTTTACAGTAGATACACAGGGGTATGGGACAACAAGCATTACTGCCTGGGATAATGTTGGTGGTATGAGTGCCGCAACCAGCACCTATCGGATACTGCCCAATATCATCAATGTCCAGCCCAAGTCAGGCACAGTTGGCTCAAGTGTCCTTGTCAGCGGCAATGGGTATACCAACAGCAATGAGGTCAGGCTGACCTTTGGGGATAACGGGACAATAGCTACCACAACCGCAGAGGTCAACGGCTCATTCACCTGCTCGTTTGTCATTGATACACAAGCCTACGGCACCACAAGCATCACTGGCACAGGTGCCGGCAATGAGGCAGCCGGGACATATACCTATCGTGTGCTGCCAAATATCATCAGCGTCTATCCGCAATCCGGCACAGTGGGGTCATCAGTCACCGTATCGGGTAATGGCTATGGTACGGGCAAAGCCATTCGTCTGGTGTTTGGCAACAATGCTACTATCAACTGGACAACGACAGCTGCAAACGGTTCATTTACCACGGTATTTGCTGTCGATACACAGAGCTATGGCACAAAGACCATCACCGGATATGATGGTGACAACCAGATAAATGCCGGGACATATACTTACTGTATAACACCAAACATCATCAGTATTACCCCGCAGGAGGGCAGTGTTGGGACAATGGTTATGGTCAGAGGCAATGGGTTTGGCGGAAGCCACACCATTCGTATGGCATTTGGATTGAATCCGACCATAACCTATGTGAGTTCAGCCGGCAACGGCTCATTTACCGCTGTGTTTACCGTTGATACTCAAGCCTTTGGGACAACTACTGTGACAGCCTGCGATGGCTCGCCGCAGGGTGTAGCCGAAACAACATTCAAGATAAAGGCAAATGTGTAT
>JACQXV010000124.1:0-775 GCA_016208715.1 Candidatus Woesearchaeota archaeon
AAGGGATTGAGCCTCGTAATCGTCGCGACGAGAAGGACGACGCTTTAAGGGAAGCGGAAGTCAAAACGAACATTGACGTTAACGGCAAGAGGATGTTCGCTTCTCCGGGGTCAGAGACCGTGGCATGGCTGACACTATGATTAAGCGCAACCCGGGAGGCCCTGCGCCTGCTTCCATTTTTTGAGGGGAGTATGCCGGACAACCGAAGAGGTAGGAAGGCAAATATGGAGCAGGGAGTCGGATGGTCTCGTAGTACCTGCGAAGGCGGGTAATGCAGCTGGAGGAAAGGAGACCACACATGACAGCGTGGTGTGAGGAAACACCATCTGCTCACAGAAGCGGAGAAACGGTGGAAACTAAACCGCACCACTTAGCGGAGAGTGAATCTCCGTAAACTGACCATGTGAGGAGCCGTGTGCGTAAATAGCGCAAGCACGGTTCTGAGAGGGGCCGGGGACAACTGATATATGGCGGAAATAATGTGGTGCCGCCGGGAAACCAGGCGGAAACGGAGAAAACAAATCTCAGCCTACAGCATCGGGAGAAGCCGGTCTACTCGACATATTGACATCCTTGACACAAATGAAGATTTGGCCCCAATTGTGCCTCTAAATTTATCAAATAAAGAGAACCGTCCCCTTTAGTTGTCAGGTTGTAGGGCGAATATGCCAGGAATTTAATCAAAACCCAATTTTCTCGCAAAGGCGCAAAGACGCAAAGAAAGGATGAATATAGAAAAAGCAGTTAACCATGGATATTACAGAGAAAAACAAGA
>JACQXV010000124.1:822-1904 GCA_016208715.1 Candidatus Woesearchaeota archaeon
GACCTGAGTAGTTACAGGAAATCTTTGTCAATATATAAATGCCTGACCGCCTCGGTCCTATGGCGGAGGTTCAGCCAGCTTGAAAAGCTGCCGCCGACTAAGAGAAAACAGATCGTGCAGATTCTTGATGCCTTCCTGGGGAGTGAGAAGGCCAAGAAGGCGGCGTAAAGAAAATGGGCCTTAAAACCTGTCAAGTGGAAAATGAAGGGTTGGAGAGGTTTTTTGCGATATCATATATGTTACCTGAAAGGTAGCATATATGATCGGTAGGGGTGCATTTTGTGAAGAGGATAGAGAGTGGTAGGCTTTCAAGCCTACCACTTTTCCCGGACATGCTTTTGAAGCCATTCTTGCGTATCCCTTATATTTATCTCTTTAAGAGCGGCTCTTATTGTGCCATTGTAAGCCGATAGGCTTACAAACATCACCCCAAGAGTAAAAGTCATCCAAAATGACTGATAAATCAAGAATACGCTTATCAAAAGAACAATCAGCAACTTAAACCTGGTCGCATTCAGCAAATAAAGTACATAAGAAAAAAATAGAGTACCTATAAACGCAACTGATAGCGTAATCTTTGATATATCGAATGTGTACATCCAGCGGATGTTCCCCCTCCCCAAATTCCCAATCACCACAAAAACAAGCAGTTAGCCCCCTTTTTATCCTATTTGTAGCCACTATATTATTAGTTTATAGTTGTTTTTATGTTGACATTGCTGTGTTGATGTGATATTTATATACTCACTATGTATGTAGACACATCCAAAATCAAGACAGGGAACAAGACCTATACCCGTCACCTGCTCCGTGAGTCATACAGGGAGAGGGGAAAGGTAAGGCACAGGACCGTTGCAAACCTGTCTTCATGCTCGGAGGACGAGATTGCTGCAATACGTCTGGCATTGAGGCACAAAAAGGAGCTGTCGGGGTTAATCACAGACAAGGGTCCATCAAAAACCAAAGCCGGCGGCATCGGCGGCACCAGCGGCAACAGTAAAAAGATGGAGGCGAGGGGCGTAATGGAAGTCAGGCAGGGACTTTCCATCGGGGCGGTATGCCTGGTCCATGAGGTTTCAAAA
>JACQXV010000147.1 GCA_016208715.1 Candidatus Woesearchaeota archaeon
GTCCGGCAAATCCAAGAGAAGAAAAGATAATAAAGGCGATAACCGTTAAGGAAGCGATATTCTTTCTGCTCATATCCACCCACCTTTCTGGATTTTGCAGGCAATACTATTTTTCGTTCTTGCAGGGGTCATAAAGCTCGAGATGGTTGACGTCGTACATTCCGGGATTATCCAGAATCTTTCCGTCAGGCTCCACGGTACAGCTGTAATCAAAAAGGATCAACGACTTTGTATCCGGGTCGTACACCTTAAGCAAGTAGTACGTCTTCTTTGATTCTATGTCCAGGCTCTGCTCTTGCAGCGCTTTATAATAAGTCTTGGAAATATTCCCCTTGCAGGTTTCCAGGTATTGTTCCGCGGTTATGTCATCAGGAATGGCGTCGCCATATTTTCCAATCATTGCAGAACGGCAAGCAGTCGTGGCCGATCCTAATACTCCATAAGCCTCTTTTCTTGATTCAGTGAGTGAAGCGCAGTTGGCAAACGAGCTTGTGAGGATAAGAAGGATGAGAACTACAGATATTCGTCGCAAAACTAAGCCATCCAGTAGGTGATTTGATTATTCGCCGCGTCCATATCCTCTCCTGTATCCAAATTCCAATTTCTGGCTAGCTGTAATGGTGCTTGCCCGGATTCCAGGTTATCGAAAGCTTCTTTCCAAGCGTCGATAACATTCTTGAGGGCCTTTTCAAAAACATCGGTGAACACTCCGTACCGATCATCGGGGAGCTTCACTTTGGCAAAATAGTCGGCATAATGCTCTGGGAAGTCGTTCTTGATCGAACTTGAGCATTTCAGAAAACTCAGTGTATCTTATTTCTCCGTTGAACTTGGCCTTATATATCAAAGAATCCTCGGTCATCTCACATATACGATGGTTATCTTTGTTTTCTTCATTGTATGGCCCGACAATCGCTTTAACCATTGGATGAATGGTCGCGTCCGTTACCAAATGGGAAAGGTAACCCATGAGCCAGACAAATTTTGCTTCTTCAGTGTCCGTCTTTGTTTTCCAAGAGTTCTTAAGAGCATTATGCCCGGCCAGAAAGATGCTATTGGTTTTCTCGTAATGCATTACGTCCGCCCAGTTCACCTGGCCGAGCTTAAAACTCAGATACGGCAGGTCAGGACTCACTGCCCCCAGATACAGGAAGCTGTAATGCCGGTTGAGCATCTGCCATAGGTTCTTGCCGAGCAAAGATTTGGACTCCAATCCTTTGGCGC
>JACQXV010000133.1 GCA_016208715.1 Candidatus Woesearchaeota archaeon
TATGGAGGCCGAGTCGCGTCCCGCCGCCCGCAGGTGAAGCGCAGGCCGTTAGGTGGCTTTTTTGAGGAAATTACATATGAAAAACCTTCGCATTCAATTCTGGATATCCGTAATCGGTATGCTGCTCACATCAGCATTTTGGATATTCGATATTGCGAATGTTCCACCCCTTTTTGCTGACTGGCGATGGGCTGCTCTGGTGTGTTTCTTGATTTATTCAGCTGCCATGTGGTGGCAACTATGGATATATCGAGAAGAGTATTACGCAAACATTCCCAATATCCAATTCGCCCAATTCGAAATAACTCCAAATATCGAATTACGAAGGACTAAGCCTTCTCAATTGGCTCCTTCAGGACAGTACTCTACAAAAGAGCGTGGTATTTTCTTCAAGGTTGTATTTGCTAATAATCCAAAGAGAAGAACTCCCGAAAATACTGCAAATAACGTTTCAGCAAGAGTTACATTCTACGATGCAACGGAGCATTTATTAGTGGGACCTATTTTTGGACGATGGTCAGATTCGGATGAACCAAAAGCTACAACAGACATACCAAAGTTGATAAACGCCAATATTCTTTCAAATGGAACGCCTCGATTTTTTCTTGTGGTGGGTTCGCTTGCAAAACGGTGAGGTCGTATAAATTGCGTCTCGCTGTCCTTGCTTGCAATCGGGTTTTCCCTGCAATGGATTTGTCTGCGATGCGGTGTTTAGGTTTGGGTTCCGGGTTTATCGGTCGCGTTTCTAAATTGGGTTGTCTTGCCTGTCAGCGGGTTTCGCACATTGGCAGGTCTGATTGTCAAGTTGGCTTCGTTGGCTGTGGCTTTTTTGGTTGTGGCGTCCTGCCCGCAGTCGTGTCATAATATCAGCTGGTGTTTTTGCGGTGCGGTCTTGCCAGCGGTGTTTCGAGCCGCGCTCCCAGGCATTTGTCTCGTCTGTGAGTTGATTCCGTTAAGGCGTGCTTTCTAACACAGCGTGCAGCGGACAGGTGGGGAGTCCGCGCGATTTACAGGCTTTTTTCTACCTTTGGGTTTTTCCTGCTCTCAGGCAGAATCTCAGCCCGCCCACCTGCCGCTAACGCCAACCGTTAGGCGGCGCATCGCATTGCGCCAGTTGCCCAGTCAATGCCAAGGAGTGGCAAGCAGATGAAAAGAGCCGTAGATGTGATTCTGTTCTTTCTCAAGTATGGGCCTCATGTTCTCACAGTTGGCCTGGGAGCATGGTTCGCGTTTGTAGTACTTCGCACTGCAGGCATAGCGCAACAGGAGATATTAGCCTGGATTCTAACGATTCTAACCTTGTTAGCCACTGCGTTGTTGTCCGAAAGATTCTTTGGGTTTAGAAGGATTGAAAACCTTTCGGAGCAGATTTACCAGGCTCTTTTGTCTAAACATCCAGTAGAGG
>JACQXV010000139.1 GCA_016208715.1 Candidatus Woesearchaeota archaeon
TTGTTGAGATCTTGACGGAAGGGGGCCATGCTTTGGTTGGCCAGAAAAAAATCATGCTGTGGCATATTCTGTTTTAGTGCTTAATGATGTAGTACAGGCCAAGGTAAGGAGGCAAATTGTTGTGACCTGCGTTGCCGCCTTCTGGAAAAGTGGGAGCGTTTGCTGTTGCCGCTGTTTTCAGACTGTTAGCGCCACCAAAATTCACGTTACAACTGAGAGGTGGATTGCCTTCGTAAAGCACCGTAGAGGGATTCATTACGTGGGAGTGAGAGGGCATTTCTGCTGTAGTTAAAGCGTGAGTTTCTTCTCCACCAACTTGTCCCAAAGTGTGTGCCGTAGCCCCAGTTGCACCAGTAGCAGTTCCTACACCTAAAGGAACTCTGCCTGATAGATTAGGAATCCTAAAAGTAGTGCTACCATTGCCAGCTCCAAAAGCTGTTCCAATTGCTGAGAAGAGCCGTGAATAAGTTGTGCGACTTATTTCTGAACCATCGCATCGTAAAAACTCTGTTGGCATCACTGCGACAGGCCACATAAAGATTGCCCCTGCTGGTACTAGTCCAAAGAAATCTAGATTGGCTCTACCCTGAGAGATCCAAGCCGTATCTGTAGCATTTCGCTGATATCTGATGTTCGTACCAGAGTCAATAAACGTCATGTACGGGTAGGTAACGGCTGGGAAAGATGTGTCTGAGTTTTGAGTGGCGATCGCTTGCAAGGCGTTATTAAGGTCTGCTCGAAGCGTTAGACCAGGCCCATTTTCCAGGGAGTAATCATGCTGCATATCAGTTTTTTGATAATTATTTGTAAAAAAATAGAAGCCAACTATCCGCTGGCTTCTATTAGAAGGAACTAGGCTTAACCTTGAACTTCAACCAGGCGGCAGAAAGCTACCCATTTGATAGTTTTGGAAGCTTCACCTGTCACGCTGATCTTTAGTGAACCGTTGGTCGTATCAGCAGTCACCGCTACATCCCAAGCGGCAGTGTCTTCAGCTACGACTGTCTTAGTCACAGTCCCTACAAGTGCAGTGCTGGCAGCAGTGGTATTGCGATCGATACAACCTTTCAGTTCATAGGCTGCGCTCTCGTTGTCTGCATCTGTGCGTCGAGCTACAACGTTAATCTCAAACTGAATAGTGCTGTCGTTCACTAAGGCTATACGAGCAGGATTCGTCAACTCTGTTACTGTAGCGGTGGCCGTAATCCCATTGAGGAGAATCGTCGATACTTGGGAATCACCAGCAGCGGAGGCTTGCCCTGAAGAATGAGTGTGCTCTCCATTCCTTCGTGAGACAGCATCACTACCCGTAGCTATAGAGTTGAAGGCGGAAGCAGTAGAGCTACCTAGGGCAATTGCATTAGTGCTATTAGCCGTTGATCCGTTACCTATTGCAACTGCATTAAGACTGCTGGCAGCAGCTAAAGTACCTATTGCAATTGCACTCGTGCCACTGGCACTAGCTGAGTTACCTATTGCAATTGCACTCGTGCTGCTGGCAGTACAGTTAGACCCTGCCACAAACGAGTAGTTACCGCTTGCAACTTGAGTAGCAGCCGTTCGGATAGTCTGTAGATCCACAGCACCTGTACCCCTAGCATTGCCCGCTACAGAGCCGCTGCCTACCCCTGTAGTTTGTAGAGCACCTGTACTGCCTATCGCCATTCCAGTGGTCGCAAAGGAAGTCAGACCTGAGATAGTGCCGCCTGTAATTGAAGCTGCCGTTAAGGTGGTCGCGCCGTTGAAGGTTGCCGCCCCTGCCACAGATAAATTATTGGAAAAGACGACAGCTCCTGTAACAGAGAGAGTACTGGATAAACTCAGGGCTGATCCAGCGATACTTCCATTAAATGTTGAGTTGCCTGTGACCCCTAGAGTACCAGAGAAGGCAGCGGCTCCCCCAGAGGTGAGGGAGAATCCAGGAGCAGTCACAGCGTCTGAGAATGTAGCGGGGCCTGTAACTCCAAACGAGGTAATCCCCGAAATAGTGCCACTTGTAAATGCTGCTGCGGAACCAGCGAATGTAGCTAGATTAAGTCTCAGTTCGCCTAAGGTAACTCGCTTGTTGCTGTTGCCTTCACTGGCATCTAACAAGGATAAAGAATCTAAAGGGTCAAGTTGAGCACTTGTAAGCAGCGCAAAGCTACTCAACTTGACAGGGATCAAAGGTAAGTCGGCCATTGTTATTTTATTTAAATAAGAGTTTTATGTATTTGACTCAGGTACGATAAGTTCGCCTGTTTCAGTCACGAAGTAGCGGAGTCCATTCTCAGATGAGATATAACCATTACCTGAAGGGGTAACTGTAGAAGGAACAGATAGCTTGCCGAATCCCTTAGCAATCCAGCTCATAGAGCGAACAACTCTAGCATTCGATGAATTGTAGACATCGATTGAGAACTGAGTGTTACTTATTTGACTCATCGTGTACCAATCACCCGATGCGTTCGTAATCAGAGTAGGGCTAACGTTAGGAAGGCAATCTTGATGAAAGGCAGATGGGAAAGTAACTACAGTCGCTGCCCCTGTTCCACTAGTGGTGCTACCATGCTGGGTTACATCAGGCATGTCGCAAGTGATAGACAAAGCCCTTACGAAGACAGAGGTAAATCCATCATCGAATGATTCTAAAATGATTCTGAATCTAAAGGCTCTGCCAGAATAGTTCCCAATAGTGAAGTCTTTGTAGGGAGTCCAGTTCACGAGATCATTGGAGATAGAGATCTGAAGGGTTGCATCTGCATTATTTGGAGAAGCAACACCATCGAATAACCCCAGGTCATCCATCAATCCTGATACGCTATCAATCAAGATACTCTCGTTAAACACGCTGACATTAAAACTGGCTCGAATCAGCGAGGTGTAGGTAGCACCCAGATCTATTTGCTTTTTGAGATAGTACTCACCATAAGCTACGCTTCCAGACTGGTCGCTCATGTAAGTATCCCAGTCTGGAATCGAGTCGATATCGGGCCAGTTGTCTATTGAAGACCTAAGACCTAATTTGACTATGTTCAGCGTGGGATCAATGGTGGCGTTGTAACCCTTTCCTGCGAATACAGGAGAGGCTTCATCTATAGTTCGGATTACATTGATTGCAAGCGTATCAGCTATAGAAGTTTCCACTAAGGCAGGGGTAACACTGAAGTTACCAGAGCTGTCTACCCATCGACATATGTAAGTACCGTTAATCAAAGGCAGTTCACCACTGGTACCGCTACCATCAAACTTGGCGATAATGAAGCCGTCTGCCTGAGTAACGCCGCTCAGTTTAGGAGTTTGACGGACTTCGAGATAGCCACCAATACGCACGTCTAGGTCAGGAGAGCGCCCCCAGGATAGACGAACCCTATTGTTGGATACTGGATCAAAACCTGTGATTACTACATCAGCAGGAGGCGCAGTTAACCCCAGCATTTCCTTATTGTTCAAGGGAGCATAGAGGCTCTCTAAGCCCAGAGTGTTAATCGCTTTGACCCTGAAGTTATAAATACCAGGAGCAAAATCATCCAGGTCATAACTAGTGGTCTCGCTAACTCCCCCTATTGTCCATTGAGTTCCAGCAGGGGCACCCAAGTAAGGAGATCTCTGATACTCAATCTGATACCTAGCTACTCGCTCAGGAGATGGGTGAGCCCAAAAGACTTGCGCCCTGCTTCTTACCCCGGCACTTCCTGTAGTCTCATACAAGGTCTCAAATATCTGTACAGAATTCGGAGCAGCAGGAGCACTAACAGAGGGTAAGTCCGTGATGTCTCTGACAGCAAGAGCGGCACCCCGTTCAATGTAGTCAAACTTAGAAGGATCATAGGACACCGCTTCAATTTGAAACTGGTCATCATCCAGGTCAGAGACTTTCAGCACCTGGAATAGCTGAGGCTGAAGCGTGGAAGTGGTCAGCATCCACAGAGAGTTGACAGAGGGAGTGAAGGGTAAAGCAGCAAAGGTTAAGTAATCAGCTGCACCAGGAGCGTCCGTGATCGCTACTTCTGTCTGAGCACCACCTCTGTTTACTGGGTCTAGGATAGACAACACGTAACCCGCTCCACCTTCGATATTCAAAGGGGCATCCATTTTAATGCTGGTCGTAGTGGCTTCTGTGATGCGGCCTCCTAGACGTTTGCCAGCTCTGTTAGGATCAGCAATCTTAATCACATCCCCAGGTTCGACTAATAGACCCTCAGTGGCAATCTTGAACGTCAGCAGTTCCGTTTGGTGCAGCGCTGTGTAGACCGCCCATTCCGCTAGTCTGTGAGCCTGACCTTGGCTTGTGCATCCGAAAGCATCTATTTCTTCTACCCTGTATCCCCAACGCGCTATCCCTGCAGCGTCTTCGTAATATTCCTCATCTGTTTCCCAAGTCTGAGGATTGATATAGCGAACGATCGCTGCCGTTGTGCGAGTTGTTGTATCTGTGCAGCTATATTCAAAAGGTGCGCCCTCTGTTCCATCCTCACCTACCTCTATAACAACGTTGGCTGGAGAGAAAAGACGAGTGGCAGTCTTAGGGCGATCGAGTACAAGTCTAATCTTGCCGTTGCTGTAGTAAATGTTTGCCCTGAATGAGCTGGCAATTTTACTGGCCAGGTCATAGGCACTCGATCGCTGGGTGATGTATGCGTTGAAGGTATAGCGCGGCTCTGTTTTACTGTTGATGCCTGTAGGAATTAATTGGTCACAGTACTTGCCAGCGTCATAGAAACTGTATACGTCAAGGATGGATTCTGGAAGTCCAATCCCATAGCGAGTGTCTGTTAGAGCATCCCACAGTACCCAGGCAGGGTTGTTTGTCCAGCCCGATGTGAGCGATCCGTTGAAAGCGCCTGTGTAGCCTCTGGTGTAGCTGCTGTAGTTATGAGGAATCCTTAGTATCATTCCTCGCAGATCTACAGCGACCTCTGGAACAGAGCCAGGGAAGTTACTGCTAGGAACACTGATGCCCAGAATGGCGGTGTTTTGATAGGCGTTACCCTTACTCTCAGTGGTCGTGAACGCCTGAAATACTAAGTCGTTTTGCAGTTTTAAAGAATTTGAATCATTAGTCGTTCGCTCTACCCGAATATCCCAAGTGTTATTGACGTTTGCTGGGAGGGATATTTTGTAAGATTTCTCATAGGAATTACTGGCCCTGCCTGTAACCTTGATGGCTTGGCGTTTAACAAAAGCGCCACCGTTGGAACTGATGTAGATATTGCCTTCAACAGTTGTCTGCTTCAGCTGCCCCTTAGAATCTGTACCATCAACGAGGCTAGGGAATCTCAGGCGAACAGTAACATAGGAAATCCCATCATCGTCAACCAGGGTGCGAGTTACAGGTGCGCCTTTCCTCACCGTTACTCCAACTGAATACTCCCGCTTCTGCTTGCTAAAAGCGACAATACGATCTTGGTCGGGATAGCCTAAGCGCCAGTCAAAGGGAATGTTCTGAAAGTTGAGAGTTCCAGCTGCTGAACGAACAGGAGTGTTGTTGAGGTAGAGAGATTCAGCAGGGCTACTGAATGAGCCATCGGCAGGGTTGCGCGATTCGACTAATCCAAAACCTGCAAGGGCTCCCTCGGACAGCGCAAACAGTACCTCAGCTTTGACGACACTTTTTAGGTTCTCTGGATCATCACTAACTGAGCTAGACCCACCAGACCCCTTGCCGCCGCCGCCTAAACCTCCTGAGCCTATAATTAGCTCCTCATCTATATTCTTCATTAATAGTTTTTGTCCAATAAGAAAGCCCCCTGAACTAGGAGGCTTGGGAATAATTTGTATTGCCCTCTCAATAAGTACTTTTGGCTGAAAGGGTCGCAATCTAGCGGGTTCCTTTTTAGCGAACTCGCTTTAATCAGCCGCCAGCTCTGAGGTCGTGCTACCCGCGCTGAGTATGGGTGGATTCTTGATTCTGATACTGCCGTAGCAAAGTGGAACAGGGGTATCGCGAGAAGTGGTAGGGTTATTCAGATCGATCGTTGAAGACCCCTGCTGCTCCTCTTCCTTAGCTTTAGCAAGCGGTGTGGAAGGGGTTAGCCATTCAGCTACTCCGCTAAGGATTAGTGAGCCGCCCAGTAGTCCTATGGAGGTTCCTACAAAGGGTAAGGTAATGGCAGCTGCGACCAGGGCCACTCCCAGAAACACTTTACCTGCCGCTCCCGATCCCTCAATAATTTCTACGAAGACGAGTTCCCTTCCTGCGAACTCGTCTAATTCCTCTATACCTTCTGGGTGTCTTTCACTTAGAAGTTGATAATAAGTATCGCTATCTCGTAGATGCTGCTTGAAGCCGGGAAAGTTCGATTCTAGAGCGGCGATCGCATCCTTGGGGGTGTCTATATAGAATTCGTGTTCAGCGCCGTAAAGCTCGGCAAGCTGGCCTGTGAGGGTGACTTTTGTAAGGTTGGACATTATGTTTATTTGAGATTGAGATGCCGCCAAACGCTATGAGAAATCTTTCTATACTGGCTTCCATAAATCCCGATGTGAGATAAATGGTTGACGATATGGTGAAGGATCAAGTTACCTTCTAGGTCGAACATGATTGCGGCGTGATTGGGAGACGTTGAGCCATAGTTCATTAAAATAAAATCCCCTACCTTCAAGGGTTCATCAGAATGTAAACGTAGGAAACCTTGGGATTCCATATTGTCGAGGTACGCTGTAAAGTCAGGCTGCTTATACTCGTCTGGAGTGTTGAGATAGAAATCGCCCAACTTGATGTTGAATTCTTGCAGGTAGTAATCCTGACAAAGGGTATAGCAGTTGTCTATGACCCAGTGCCATTCTCTGCCCTCGTATGGCGCGATAGGGGCGTTAGGATCGTAGTAGCTATGTGTAGCCGTGGACAGGTGATAAAGTGCGTAGGGGAGCCTCCTGCCCTTGCTAGCGACTATATCAGCAGGGCTGAAAGTAGGGTTTGAGTTGATGTGCGAGTGACAGACAATAACCTGTTGACCACTATCTCTAGCTTTGATTACTTTTCTAGCAGACTGTGGATCAAGTCGAAAATCGTTGGGGTCATCAGCAACGTTTATAGCGGGGTGATAGATATCGTTAATGACGAAGCCGCAGCTTTCCCTATTGGGATTTAGGAGCGAGTGTGCCGCTAGCTGCTCTTGAAGATTAAGGGATAACATACTTAATCTCCAGTCAGTGAAGCAAGTCTTCTCTTTGGAAGAAAAAGCTTGCCCATATCTAATGGATGACGAAGCGTAAATTTCACGAAGAGACTGTTCTCGCTGTATCTGGAAATGTAGTAAATGTCAGTACTTTCAATCTCAGCAGAGTTAGCTCCAGGTTCACCATCTAGATTCTTAGCCAGTACTTTGATCCGCGTTACTTTCGCGTCCAGCATTCCTGAATAAGTCAGGATGAGTGAACTAATATCTGAGAAGATGTTGCTAACGCTAAGTTCAGGCGTAGGCAAGGTGCCGTTGATACTCTTCTCAAAACCTGTGGCTTCAATAGGGTACGCGGCGTAGGTGAGTCCTTGGAAGGCGATCGAAGCTCCATTGCTGTCACTGAAGTTGCAGAATCGTAATACGGGACAGCTAGGAACTTTAGCAGTGAGATCAACGGTAAATAATTGTAGGAGGGCTGAATGTGACAACCCAATCAGGTCTGCGCTGCTCATAATTTCAATCGGGGCTAAATGTTAGGGTGAACACCGCTGAAACTTCCCACTTGAACCCACCCAAGGACTTGTAGCTGTACCCCTCCAGGCATCTGTAGAGCTGGGAAGTTGTCTCACCTGGCTTCGTGAACTGGAAAGATTTGTAGCCTTGTAGGGAGTCTAGAAAGGCAATCAGGGTGGTTTTAGAGGCGTAGCTGAGACCTGGAAAGGTAACAGAAAACTTCTCTTGCTTCGTATTCAAACCTGCAGGAGAGAGGTGCTCGTAACCATCAGCAAACTTAAGGCGATTGATCCGATACTTGACTTCCCCAGAAGAGCCAATTACAGGCTTAAACTGACTAGGAAATACTAAGGCTGGCATAGATTTTTAAATAGAAATTGATATTAAAAAAGCCCCTACTCGGTAGAGGCTGTCTACTAAGTAGGGGAAGGCTTAAGTGAGGCGATGGGTGCTATCTAGTTGGCAAGAGCGCCGCCTGGTCTACGATGCTTCTGCACTACCTGCACTACTGCAGCTTCAAGCTCTCTGGACATTTGACCTGCCTTAGAGCCACTGGAACTGACTGCGCCATTGCTGCCGACGTGGACGGTAATATTGGTATTGACGTTGCCGCCGCCACCTTTGTTACCTTTTAGCTCTACGCCAACACTTCTACCATTGGGCATGGGAATTATGGCTTCTGGGTGAGCACCTTCTCCAACCATAGCTAAGGTAGATTTATTGACTAATCCACCATCAGCGAATTTAGGGAAAGATCCTAGGATAGATAGACCTGCTCCAAATATGCTGGACAGTCCACCACCCTGAGATTCAGAGCTAGGAGGAAGGTAGTTAATGTCTCCACCTCCTTTAACTGCACCACCTACTCCACCCAGTACTTGGGCAAAGAGTTCATTCAGCGCTAGGTCTGCCATCTTGCCAGCAATATCCTGGAACAAAGAGATGAGATGCTCATGTAAGCTCTGAGTGCCAGTGATAGCATTACTGAGAAAGGACTTGAAGCTACCCTCAAGGGAATCCTTGATAGTTGTGGCAACATCCTTGAACTGATCGCTCAGGTTTGAGATATCAAGGTCAGCGATACCTCTTAACGTTTGTTCCCACTCTTGGGTGTAAGTGCCAGCCCTCTTAGCTGCGTCAACCTGTAGCTCTAACTCTCTACGAATACGAGCTTCACCTTGCTGACGGCGTAAAGCATTGGCTGCGAAAACTCCTTGAGTGCGCTCCAGCCTAGCTGCTGTAAGATCTCCCAACTTATCGCTGGATTGATTTTGATTGGAGGCGATCGTTCGTTGAAGTTCCTCCTTTCTCTTGATCTCCTGAGCGTCTAGGGTTTGCTGTTGAATGCCGCCTAATGTTCTTTCATTATCGGCTTGCTGGTGGATGATACCTTGGCGCTCTTTGGCATTATTAATGAGCGTTTCGTAAGCCTGGTAGATTTCATATTGAACTCCGCCATCTTCCTTAAGCTGCTCTGCTGTTTTACCTAGCCCCTTCAAATAGCTGTCAGCGTACTTAGAATTGTCATCAACAATCTTTTGCTGATCAGTCCAGTCGTTACCATAGGTGGCTACTTTAGCATCAGTTGCAAAGGTATTAGCCGCTGAAGCTTGCTGGTATTGCAACTCTGCTGGATTGTCAGACTGGGCTATGAGTAAACCAAAGTTTGCATTGGCTATCTGACCCTGTTGAGCGGTTAAGTTAGTGGCAGCAGTCCTCATCCACTGTTCCTGAGCAACCCTAGCGTCGTCTGCCATCTTCTTCAAGGACTGAGAAATGGTAGCAGAGGCACCTTCGATCGCTTTAGCAGTGTCATCGCTTACCGCCTTTAAGTCGGCCTCAAGCTGAGCTTTCTGAGTCCTGAGTGCGGTGAGAGCGGCAGTATTATCTACACCCTCAACCCCTTTGCCGTTCTCAACGTCAGAGATCTTGCCGTCAACAACTCTGATAGCTTCTTGAGTAGATAGGGAATTATCCTCGCCCGTTCTAGTGATTCCTCTAACCTGAACGCCGTAATCGAATAGTTGAAGGGCATTGGTATCGTTAGCATCAATAGCACCTCTATCTATTCTTGATTGAGCATCTTCAGCATCACGCGCAGCTTTTATTTGTAGCCTTTGAGTATCTAGATTAGCTCTCTGCTCGATTGACAATAGATCGCCAGCATATTTATCCCTTTTGCGTTGCGCTTCAGCTTCAGCTTCTGCTTGGGCTTCTGCAAGTTTATCTTTTCCAGAGTTACCAGGGTCTTCGGGGGTAGTAGACCCTCCATTGTACCTACCTAGTACCTGAGAGGTGTAACTACCAATAGAAGGGTAGTTACCTTCGGAGGCATTGCTGTTATAGAGGCTTTGATCGCCTGAGTACCATTCTGACGCAAGCATCATGCCCTCAACAATTTGAGTTTGCAACGCTGGGTTATTTAGGAATTCCTCTACCCCTACTTCTCTACCTACTGTTTGTTGACTCCAGCTAGGTAAATTGGCTGGCATTACTTGGTATAAACCTAATGCGCCTGAATCAGGGTTGACAGCTTTAGCATCTCCTCCAGACTCCTGCCCTAGGATTGCTTCTCTTAACTTTGTAAGGTTGACTCCACCATCGCTACCATCTCTAACAACTCCGCCTGTATTTTCTGGGGTGGAGCCTGATCCATTTCTCCCTACAACAATTACTTCTTGAGGGCCACCTGCATCGCCTCTTAATTTAATAAGACCCATACTCTGCAGGGTTTGCATAGGGTCAACTGTATTACCGCTTGAGACTCTTAGTTCATAGTGACCAGCACCAGAGCTACCTTCCCCTCGACCTACAGCTTGATTTGGGGCGATTGTATCCCCTACTTTCACTAATACAGTGTTAAACTCCGCGATCGTTTCTTCTAGTCCTGTAACAGCGTCTTTGATAACTACTGCTGGCATTCCATTATAGAAATCAGGAATAATCTGGGTTACAGTTCCACCTGTAATGGATCGCATTTCATCATTGGGCCCATTCAGCTCGAAGTCCTGACCTCCGTGGTTACGTCCACCTCTAGGAGCCCCATAGCCTTGATTTGGAGCAGTGTTAATGGAACCTACTGTCTGATCTGTCTCAGGTCTATTTCTCTGGTTAACTATTGCATCTTCAGTGTATTGCTGATTCAATTGATCAGATCTTTCACGATGCTTATCTGAACCTGGAGTGTATCCTTCTTTTGTTGCCTGTGCTTCTGCTCTATTACGGATAGCTGTCGTTGTACCTGAAGACAATCCTGCTGACTGTCCCGTTTGAGCCAGTACAGCGGAGACGCTACCAGTCTGACTATAGGCTGCGTTCATATTCTCCAGGACTTTACCTGACGCGATTACCATACTTTCCAATAGAGCCATAAGAGGCTTCATGCTCTCAACCCATAGGCCCACTTTAGAGATCGCGTCCTCTATAACTTTGGGATGTTCCTTGAGGTAGTCCAGAGCTTCCTTAGCTTTACCAGCCACAAGATCTAGACCGTCTTTGAGAAGTTTAGATATTTCTGCCGCTATGTTGGTAATAATCTCTGGGTTGGCTTCCAGATATGCTTTAAAGTCTTCTGCTTGTTTATTTAAGCTACCAAATATATCACCACTAATTTGCTTGAGAATATCAGCAGCAGCATTTAGAGTGGCGATTTCAAAAGGCTGGATGGCTTTACCAAACTTCTCCTGTAGGAGGACACCTTGGTTGCCTAAGTTGGTGACAGCTACATTAGCTGTGTTTAAAACTCCCGTCAGTTTCTCAAAGTCTGTTCTACCAGAGCGTACAAAGTCAAAGATGGTATCAGCGGATAATCCCTTCTTCATTAATTCCCCTAGCTCTTGGGTTGTTACCCCTAAAGCTTTGGCAAATAGAGCGATCGCCCCTGGTAATCTTTCAGCTAGCTGGCCCTTCAGTTCTTCGGCTTGAACTTGGTTTTTTGCAAGAATCTGGTTGAATGCGAGGAAAGCGCCTTGAATCTGATCGGTGCTTAGTCCTCTGGCTCTAAACATATTAGAGAGTCCTTCGTAAAGGAACTCTACTTGTTTACGAGTATCTTCGGCACTGCCCCCTACTTCTTGTACACGAGCCTGGATGTTGGCGTACATTTGAATGTACGCATCTCTAGACTTTTGAATATCATTACCATACTTAAGAGCTACGTCCGTAGCGAACTGAATGCCCTGTTCCCCTACTTGGGATGAATCTGCTGTAGCAGAAAGGGTAGCTACTGAAGATTCTCTAGCATTCGCCGCGTCAAGTGCTGAGCTTATTTGATCCTTGAGGAAGCTAACGGAGCGGCTAAATACATCCGTTAGTACTGAGAAGAAAGCGCCTCCAAGCTTAAAGGGTAAGGTCAGAAGTGACATACCAAAATTAACAACGGATGAGCCTAATTGGTTAGCGATACCCTCACCAATTTCTCGCTTAAACCAAGCCAAACCTGTTGGGGGAAGAAGATGGGTTTCCAGTAGAATTTTATTCTTCTGGGCTTCTGCACGAATCTTGGCTAGGGAGTCATAGTCCGGCTTAAAAGTTGCGCTCATTGCTAGAGCATTGCCAGATTTACCTCCTAACCTTTTTAATTCAGACTCCGTTCTGACTTGGCGCTCCAGAAGATCTAGCTTGCTCTTCTCATTGGCAAGCTCTAATCTTTGAGTGTTTAATGTCTCCTGCTTTGCTTTCTTTAATCTAACCAGGCTGTTTAAGTTATCAACTGTGGCTTCTTTTTGAGCGATGCTCAGCTGTAGATTCTCCTTCTCTAGGAAATTCTCTCTACCTTTTGTTGCTAATATTTCTTGTCCAGCTTTAACTTCTTGCTTATAGGTTTCAAGCGCCTCTCTATTAGCTTTTTCGTTTTGCTGAGCCTGAGTCTGTTTGGTCGAGCCTAGTTTCTGACTGAGGGATAGTTCTTCCTTGAGTAGATCATTCTTTTGCTTAGCTGAAGAGAGGGAAGCTGCTTGGGCTGAATTACCTGCTTGTAGGGCAGCAGAAACGCTCTGGGCTGATTGTTTAGCGGCTTGGGTAATCTGATCCAGCATCAGGCTGGTATCTGCCTCGACCTGAATAATCAGGCTACCAGCGTCAATATTTTCACTCATATTATGATTCTTTGAATAACTGTGATTGGTATTTGCCGCACATCATAATTACCTTCTCAGGGAGTCTCTTCTCATCCATTAGCTGAATGAAAATTCTCTCTGTTTCAATGGATAAAAGATCTGGGGCTTGGGTTGGATAGGGGAGGAATTGGTCGGCAGTAATATCCTTGCTGCCCATAAACCCATAAACTGCTACTGCAAGTTGAGCCGTGGTTATTGAGTTGACGTTGGCATCCCGCTTATGGGTATCGATGATGGTCGATATCGTTTTCTCAATGAAGTGAATCGGCAGGGTGTCGAAGTTGTCTGAGTGAAAGATAGGATCGCTGGCAAAGTTAGAGCCAAGGATGATGAAGTAGCTGTTGTCGAGATACTCCAGATAGCCGTGTATTTTAGCTATCTGTTCCTCTAGCCAACCCCTTAGGATTTTGGGTCATCTGATACTTCCTCCTGCTCAGCGGGGCTGGTAGACCACTGAGACTCTTCCCCTACTGCAAAATCTAGTAATGCTTCGTAGATATCTACAGGTAGGCTGTCAACAATTTGACGGCAAATGAGGTCGCGCTCTTTAGACTGTAAACGATCGCAGAATGGCACCTTGTCAAACTTTGTCACTAGGGCTTTGTCTAGCTCGATTCCAAAAGCTTCTGTAAGTTCAGAGGAGATTTCTTTGAGGCTATCCAGGCGCGAGACTAAAATCACCACTACTGCTTCGTAAATATATTCAGTGCCAGAGTCCTTCTGTTGCATCTCTACGAGGTAAGGGGCTACCCTAGCCTGTTGCTCTGGTTCAAAAGAGTTCAGACCTTCTGTGAATAGCTTCCAGGCTTCTGTAGAGGTGATAGACAATTCTGCAGCGATCTTGTTTGCCAGGTCTAAATACTGCGAAGTTTTATCCAGCACTTTAGCCTTGATGGTCATTAGCTTGCTGCGTTCACGGAGTTGAAGACTGCCTAGCTTTACTAGATCAAATCCTTTAATGTTGACAATTTCTTTGGTGCGACTAAATCTGTTCATTTTAGTTTTATAAGAGGCGAATTTATAGGGTGGCAGGGAAGGAGAGCGCTGTTGCCAAAACAGTCTTCGGATGCGCGTCCTAGCTCTCCAAGTCGAAATTAACGTCCCGTTCAGCGGCTGAGGTTATCACTTGCTGAAAGGCTTCTGATAGATTGATAGTACAAACGTATTCTTTTTTATCGTCAGTAAGTAGGTCTACCTTTTCGGGTAGTTGACCTTCAATACAGGCCAAGCCAACGGTTAAAGTTTGCTTGGTTAGCTTGCAGTTGATTAGGTGCAAAGTTCCTGATTCATTGACCAGTAGCTTGTGTTTCATAGGGGGCATACAAAAAGAAGCCCCATACCCTGTAGCGGAGGTATGGGGCAAAGTTTAGCTAATTAGGATT
Organism: Candidatus Woesearchaeota archaeon; assembly: GCA_016208715.1. Classification (GTDB taxonomy): domain Archaea; phylum Nanobdellota; class Nanobdellia; order Woesearchaeales; family UBA11576; genus JACQX01. The sequence continues at coordinate 14,116 of JACQXV010000139.1, forward strand.
AGCTAGGGTCAGTTGAAGTGGTAGCACCCACTCCGCTGAGGTCAAAGCTGTACTTCAGAATGTCTCTGACAGGAGCGCTCAGCTTCAGGTTTTCAATTAGAGCAGCGCCAGAGTACTGACGACCATCGCCCAAGGTGATTCTGAATGCAACTTCACGATCGCCATCAACACCATTACCACCAGCAATCAGTAGGATTGCGCTGATGCAGGGATCATTCTTGTGGACGATACCAGAGACAGACGTTTTGAAAGCTGCGCTGACTTTAGCCATATCGACAGCTAGGCCGATTCCGTAGCTGGAGGTATCAACACTTTGGGTAGCCTGGTTGATATCGATATTGTTGCCACCTTGAAGGACATACAGCAAAGGATAGCTAGCGGTAGCGCCAGAAGCGATCGCTCCAGAGGTAGCGGTTACAGCTAGGCTGGTTGCGCCGATTGCAGCAGCAGCTGAGGTAACTACAGTAACGGTGCCAAACTTCAAGGATGCGCCTGTAGGAATAGCTCCGCCCAGTGCTGTCACAGGGATAGCAACGGAGGCATCTGCAACTACAGCAGTCGTAGTCACGGTGATAGGAGTGAAGCGTTGGTCGCGGGGAAGCAGACCTAGTTCGATAATAGAGTTAACGTTTTTGATGTAATCTGAAGAAGACATAGTATTCAGTTATTTTGAATAAAGTTGGGTTGAAAAATAGAGATTCGACACTGCTCTTTCGTTGTCGAAGTGGCAGGCAAGTAGACACATTGGGAAGTAACGTAAGTGGTCTGTAGAGCGGCATGTACCAAATGCCGCCTGTTAAGGGTTGAACATCGCCTACAGGAACTCTTTGAATGCTGCACAGCAAACCCGAAGTAGTAGAGCCTTGAACTGTTGCGCTTGGCTCGACAACGATCGCTGGTTGAGTTCCTATAGCGCCTAAAAATGGGGCCAGTAGAGTTTTTAACTCCACGACCAATTGAGGGATTGACATTAGGATTTATTCCAGGGTTAGCTGCGTTGATTCAGCTATTGCTTTGTAGTCGAAGGGGGTGCCTACAGGAGCCTGTGCTAGCGTTTCTTTGTACTCTTGAGCTAATGCTTCAGCGGTCTTTTCAAACGCCTCAGTAAGGCTATTAGACCCCGCTATTTGATCCGCCATTAACTCTGGCAACTTGACTCTTTGATGAGTAATGTCCTGGCTGCCTGACAGAAGTGGGTGAAAGCCAATAGCAGTGGTCGATAGAGAAGGGTAGAGAGACATGAGAAGCTGGAGTTACCACACCTCAGTAATTCACCATGACACACTCTACCCAACTGTATGGTCAATTATTCGG
>JACQXV010000140.1 GCA_016208715.1 Candidatus Woesearchaeota archaeon
AAAATTTCGTTTGATCAATCGTCACTTGCAGATCGGTTAACTTGCCGCGCTCGTAATAGTTGAGGTGATAATCGGCTTGCGGATTGTCGGCGTTTTGCGACGGGATAAAAACTTCAACGCTGAATCGTCCGGGACCGGGTAGGGCGGGGAAATAGGAAACGGCAACATCGTTTGTGGGCGATGAAAGTTTGGCGCGCACCGGTTTGCCGTAAGCGTCGGCGAAATCAACCCAGGGTCGTTGCGGCGAGACTTCATAAACATTTTCGCCGTAGCCTGTCGATTCTAAAGGCCATCGTCCGACTGCGCCTGCGGGCAAAATGGATGGGGCGGGTTTATTGGGTTTGGTCATTATGTTCGTCCTTTTTCGTCAACGGATTGAACGGATGAAACGGATACGATAAAACGAACTTACTCTTTATCTATCCTTCGTAACCTATGCAATATTTGCCCCACTTCTCTTGGAAGATCGATTCTAGATATTTTGGGATTTGCACTGTTGGAGGTAGGCATAGCTGCAATTAGCAAACCTTCTACTTCGCTAATGTGATCTGTGTGTGGCACAACGAACGCCGAGAAAAAATTCCAAAAGTTGTAATACTTATCCTTTGGTTTATTTGCATGTGCCCAAATCCGATTGAAGAGTGGCTTAGTAGTCTTGCCTACATAGTAAGGAAGATCGTCTCTATAAAGAACATATACACCCGGTTCGCTTAATAATTGTCGAATGCTATCGAGTAAACGCTTGCCTTCTTTAATATCAAAAACCTCTCGAGGCCACATTTTTGCGTATCCAGTCACGACTTTATGCTTGATCGACATGTTCTCTCCTTAGCCACTCCTAGCGAAGCGAGGAATGGCTAAAACTAATCAAAGAGATTCCTCGTCGCGCTTCGCGCTTCTCGGAATGACATTTAACTTGCACCCGTTCAATCCGTTTCATCCGTTGACTTCATCTGTTTGGCGGTCTGTGCGATTCTAAAAACGCCTTTGGGTCAACGTAATGTTGATACACGCCGTTCACTTCTTTGCCGGGCCAGTGTCCGGGATTTTCTTTGAGAATGTTGGTCGTTGAGATGTCGAAATGCAAATGATAGTTCGCGCCGGATCCGCCGCTTTGACCGACGGAGGCAATCTGCTGCCCACGCGCCACGCGATCACCCACGGCGACAAGCATATCTTCTACGTGGGCGTAACGTGCGCAAACTTTTGTGCCATCGGGCAATGGATCGTGTTTGATGATAATGATGTTGCGCCAGATGTCGCCGCGTCGCGCCGCCCATGTAACCACTCCAGAACCAATTGCATACACGGGTGCGCCCGCATCCATATTCCAACGCGGTTCATTTAAATTTAAATCTGCGCCGGTGTGATACGCGCCGTTGCCCGCGCTGTCGCC
>JACQXV010000141.1 GCA_016208715.1 Candidatus Woesearchaeota archaeon
AAAAGAAAGGCAGGGCGATTGACCATGAAAGGATAGGGGGGGCTACATCCTATAAATCTTCCGTTTAACGATTTGTTCGCCTCGAAAAAATAGGAAACTTCAGCCTGAAAATCTCCGTTTTCGAACCGAACCTGGGCAGGCGCAGCCCAAAACTGCCAGCAGAAGTCCAAAAATCATCTATGCGGCAGGGCTCACGCTAACCAATCTGCCGCAGTTTTACATTCACTGGCCGCACTTTATCCAGAAGGGAACCCCAAGGTGCCTTGCCGTCGCATCATAGAGGAGCTGTTTTATGTTGAATGCTATGATGCGTAATGCAAGCTGGACGTTTCTTGCTTTCCGTTTCACTGCTCTGACGAAGTGCCCATATCTCTTTTTCAGTGCAGCATTCACTCCTTCTATCTGAGAGCGGATATGGTAGATTTTTTCAAAGAGTTCACTGTGCTGCCTTGCAAAATCCACCATCTTCTTCCATGCTCTTGAGGTCCTGCTCTTGTTGGTGGTATTCTTCTTCAGCATGAAGAACGGTTTCCCATTCCTCATCACTGTGAGGTTGCAGTTTTTCCTGGAAAGGTAACCTGCATCACCAATCACACGCAAAACCTCCCTGAGGTTCCTCAGGAGAAAGCCAAGCTGTGGCGAATCATTCCTCTTTATTCCGGTGATTTTGTATTCCATTATCAGGTTCCTGCTAGCACTTACCGCAAGATGCAGCTTTACGTTGTCCCTCTTCATGTTTTTCCTGCCTATCCGTATGTCGTACCACGCACTGCTCGTAATAAGCCTTATGCCTGTGGAATCCACTATTACCGTCAGCCTCTTCTTCAGGAAGCGCCTCACCAAAGCTTTATTGAATTTCCTGATATACTTCTGTGAGAGCCTCTGCATAGAGAGATGCAGGGTGCTTCGGCTTGGAAGCATTTTCACGCCGAGCAACTTCCTGAGGTAGGGGCTTCTCATCTCTCCTGCCATGGCATCATAGGTAAGGTTGAGGGCAACCATCATGAGGCACAAGATAGTTGTCACCT
>JACQXV010000158.1 GCA_016208715.1 Candidatus Woesearchaeota archaeon
CACATACACACCGCCCGGCAAAGTGAATAGCAACGTCGGCAACGTTTGGGCGAAGCCGATGAGACCGAGATAGATCGGTTGACCGGTGAGGCGATAGGCGAGATACGGCTGCACCGCGTTCTGCATCCACGTTCCGATGAGAGACACGGCTTGACCGATCCAAAAAATTCTGTAGTCGCGGGATTGGAGGGCGGGGAAGCGGGTCATAAAGTGAACAGTGAGCAGTAAATAGTAATTGGTAATTAGTAATTGAGCGCGGGGTATTCTATCAGAGGCGGTGGAGTATGATTACTGAAATTCTTTTCGAGAAGGGGATTGTGAGATGAAGAAGATCGCTTACGTCGTTATTCTATTTTGCATTGCGCTCTCATCGTGTGTTGCGCCTACGGCGATGACGCCGACGATGGCGGCGAAGCCAACGATTACTTTAACTGCAATTGATGTTAGTAGGCAACCGATTCTAAATTCAACGGCGACCTCAACGCCTCTGAAGAGCACGCCATTTCCCACCTTTCCAACAGATTATCCGGTACCTAAACAGACAATAGAGTGGGCGGAAATGCTTACAATGGAAGCAGATCGCAACTTGCCTCTTCGTCCCTCTGGAGAATATTTTCCAAGAGTAACTTCTACGCGCTGGCCTAGGCTTCCACTTCAAGGAACTCCCGCAGGTAGTGGAATGATTGTTTTAGATTACTCATCAACATCTTCAAATATTAGACGAATTGTTGCATTGAATCTATCTCATTGGGTACAAGAAAAAGGAGAAGACTATATTACTGTGTATGTAGGTACACTGATAGCAGATAGGTCTCAGGGTGTTGTATATGTGATTCGTTCAGATAATGGCATACCCTGGGATAAATGCAGTAGGTGCAAAACTCGAATACAAGTGCACATTATAGATTCCTTGCTGCCTGACCGGGTAGAATGCGGCTACCCTCGTTCAGGACAGCATCATGCGAAAAGCCAAAGACAACGAAAATGTTCCCAAACGTTACTACCGCC
>JACQXV010000159.1 GCA_016208715.1 Candidatus Woesearchaeota archaeon
GCATGGCTGTCGTCAGCTCGTGTCGTGAGATGTATGGTTAAGTCCTACAACGAGCGCAACCCCTGTCCTATGTTGCCACTCCCGAAAGGGAAGCACTCTTAGGAGACCGCCTCGGTTAACGGGGAGGAAGGTGGGGATGACGTCAAGTCCTAATGGCCTTTATGCCCAGGGCTACACACGTACTACAATGGCCGGTACAGACCGAAGCAAGACCGCAAGGTGGAGCAAATCGCAGAAAGCCGGCCCCAGTTCAGATTGAGGGCTGAAACTCGCCCTCATGAAGTCGGAATCGCTAGTAATCGCGTATCAGCAGGTCGCGGTGAATACGTTCCCGGGTCTTGTACACACCGCCCGTCACACCATGGAAGTAATTTGTACCGGAAGTCGATGTCCCGATTCCCGCAAGGGATAGGAAGTCGCCCATGGTATGGGTTATGACTGGGGTGAAGTCGTAACAAGGTAGCCGTACGGGAATGTGCGGCTGGATCACCTCCTTTTAAGGAGAAACAGAACGGCAGTAAGTAGGGAGTAGGAAGTAGGGAGTGGTTTAAACTACTTACCACTTCCGACTTACCACTTACGGTCTTTCAGGTCGTTCATCACACTATTCAGTTTTCAGAGAATAAAAAGGCCGTAAGTTGTAAGTGGGAAGTAGTTAGTGGTTTTTACTACTTACGACTTACCACTCACTACTTACTAATTGGGCCCATAGCTCAGTTAGTTAGAGCGCACGCTTGATAAGCGTGAGGTGAGTGGTGCAATTCCACTTGGGCCCATACGATTTTGTCTACGACAAAATCGAAGTTAAAAGTTAAAGGTCAAAGGTTAAAATAGAGGCAAATAATTTGTCGTAATTTTAACTTTTTACTTTTAACCTTTAACCTCAAAAATTGCTTTGCAATTTTTGATGGGGGTGTAGCTCAGTTGGGAGAGCGCGTGCTTTGCAAGCATGAGGTCGGCAGTTCAATCCTGCTCGCCTCCACAAATTTTTTCAGATAAGGAAAACATTTGGGGATGCCGCAACGAGC
>JACQXV010000160.1 GCA_016208715.1 Candidatus Woesearchaeota archaeon
TGACGGCCTTGATCGAGGAAATGGAAGATTTGGATTTCGAATGGCTGATGCATATCACTTTCTGGGGTATGGTGCATGCCACCCAGGCATTTCTGCCTCATTTAAAAATCCATGATGAAGCTCACATCGTGAATGAACCCAGCGTGTTCGGCTTGTGCGGCATTCCTACCCAGGTAGCATACAACTCCAGCAAGTTCGCCATTCGAAATTTCACCGAATCCCTGAGCCAGGAGATGCATGGAACAGGTATTTCCGTATCCATTGTTTTTCCCGGTGGTATTCAAACCAATATTGTTAAAAACAGCCGTTTCAAGCCGAAGGATTCTGTGTTAAAAAACAAATCAGACATCATATCCCTGCATGAAAAACTGTCGCTGACCTCATCGGATACTGCGGCGCTTCGTATCCTTCAAGCCATCCGGAAAAAACAGAAAAGGATTCAGGCGCAGTAGCTTGCAGCAGAGCAAGGCATTGATCTTAAAAAATCCTACGCCTATGGAAACCATCAATCCGATATTCCGCTATTGGAGGCCGTCGGCCATCCCAGTGCGGTCGAGCCGACCTGGCCACTCAAAAAAATCGCGATCAAAAACAACTGGCCGATTCTGAGTTTTGTTTAGAATGCCGTTGACACACAAACAGGCTTTACATATTGTCTTTTTCAAAAAATGCAAAGCCTTATCCCTTATCCCTATCTCTTAATGAGATACCAATCCAGTCTCCATACCATGTGTTGGGTCCGTAATCAGGTTCAGGACTTGATTTATCGGTTTCTTTTGGTTGGTCTGTCTGATCTTCCGTTGCATGCCTTTCTTCGGACAACTGAGCGGCAGGGTCGTTTCTGTCGCCAAGCAGCAACTGGTTGCTTCCCTCCATCTGTAAAAATTTGAATTTGGCCAGTTCCATTTCCATATTCATGGCACGCAGTCTCAATTTGTACTGTAGGTAGATCCAGAAAAAAACAACGGAAACGACAACGCCGAAAACAATGGCGGGTATCCACCAGTAACGGGTCAGCCAGGTTATGGCCATTCCGCCTGTATATTTAACAACTTCGGGAATGTACCAGAAAAAAAACAGGACGATGATGGAGAGGAGCATAAACCAGATGATATTGATCTGACTCAAGCGATTCAAGGCGGTCACGAATTTCCCTGTGCTTTGGGCCGAGTCTCTTTCACCGGGATCAACAGCCTGAAAATAGGCCATCGTGAGCAACTTCACCAGGAACGCAATCCCGATGGGGGCTCCAACTGAGATGAGGATCCAGGCTTTCCAGGGAAACGGGATGAGCTCCTCGGCTTCTTTCACCAGAAGATAGGTCTGTTGATTGTCCAATCTGTTGTATGAATTGAAGGCCACCCGCTCATTCGGTTTCAATTTTTCCGGATAATGGATGAAGGTCTGGGCCATTTCTTGTGTGATGGGTGTTTCGGTGCGTTTAACCACATCCTGCTGATAGGCCAGGGTAAGAAGGACAATCAGCAGTTCCAGTACGCAGACCGCAATGGCGACAACTTTTAAAATGCCGTCACGATCTTTATAATTGATGATTCTTTCCATGTCATTCCTTTATCACTTATCCTTATGGTGTATCTGTTCCTGATACGGTTTTACTTCGGACTTGGGGCATTTTACCGGGGAATTTGCCCATGTCAACTGATATTCATCATCCTTATCA
>JACQXV010000161.1 GCA_016208715.1 Candidatus Woesearchaeota archaeon
TTCAGCTCTATGGGCTGATTTTAATACTTTTGGCTGTTATTTTAACCGTGATCAGCTCTTCGCAACTAAAATGAGCGTTTAGCTTTTTACGAGACCATCAGTCTTTGAATTTCTGGATTCCCGCTTTCGCAGAGATTTTAATGATACAATTTATTTTACATTGGCAGTTTCTACTTAAACCGGAAATCGAGTTTAAAATCATAGAGCCATGGGATCGTTGGTTTTATCCCCTCTGAAGAAAGCTTTTCAGGCATATTTTCATAGTGCTTTTTCATGAGATCGGAATTGGGCGCATTATAATAGGTGACAACAATGGTATCACGCTGCACACGGATGTCGCCCTCTAACCCCCGGAAGAAATCTTTGGCCAGGTGTGGGGCATCCCATTGATCAACAGGAGATCCAAACCGTTGTCTCATCATGAAGCATGCTGCCTGAGCTATCAGTGCCATCGTCATCTGCCCGTAGCGGATGTTCAAATTCATCGTGCCTGCACGATGCCACCCAAGGGCCTGGTCATTTTTGAAAAACTCTTCAATGTGCCATCGTTGAGGATAATGGAGAGAGAGGTCTTCCATTTCATCTCGATCACTGGTGCATAGGAAGGCTTTAAAATCGTAATCTTGCTGATGTTCACCTTTACGTTGAATAAACTGATAGTAGGGACCATCATGACTCCTGGTCATGGAGTAAGGCTGCTTGGCTGTAGCATACCCGGCCCAATGGCGAGTAAAAGCTTCACTGCGAAGCCCATGAATCGCTCGTAGCACAGATGGATTATATGGCATGGGAGTCAACAGATCAAACGGTGACCGAGAAGAAATCCATTCAAAAAGCTCAACACTGTAATGTTCATTGTCCGCCAGCACAAGGGGCTTATCCCCGTTGAGCTTAAGGATCGAGGCGCTCAACGTGAGAAGTTCGGGTGTGGCCTGTGTCGTTGTCCTGGCAGAGGAGGCGGTGGTAAAACAAAGAGGCTGTTTTGTGTCTGCATCTAAACAGAAGAAGGTTTGTGCCATTTTGGTTGGGCTTGACTCTTTGTCCTTTTGACGTCGCACCATCTGTCTTTTACTGCACGATTTCATGCGATGGGGATCGATGACGATGATTTTTCCCTTAAAGTGGCCAAAGGTCTGTCGTACCTTACCCAAGGCGATCTGCAACCGCTGTGCCTCAGCCACACAGTGGCTGTCTAACAGATGGTGGATGGCAGGGTCCGTGGCAATAAAGGGCAAACCGTTGGCCAATTCAAAACCCTTTTGGCTCAGGGTCCGTTTCATCCGAATGCCGTTGACGCACAAGGCACTTTCGTTGATCAGCTGCAATGCCAGTCGGGGTTCGACCCGTTCCTCCGGCATCTCGCTCCAGGATTTGAGCAAATCCCATGTTCCGAGTCTGAGATATTCGGGGATCAGCAGCCAGATGCCAACCAGGGTTCCTGAAATCTTATTGGCTAAGAGCTGTCGTACACCCCGTTCAATCTCATGGGGGTTGCTCAACTCCAGGCGCACCTTTTCTTTCGTCCGATGGGCTTCAACCTTTACAGGTGCGGTGACCGGACGACAGAGATGGAGTTTTTTTTTGAAGGCCATATTCCGAGACAACCCTTTCAACACTTCGGATGGCAATCAGATACCCATTCTGGTTCAGTTTTTGGGCAATGACCTCCGAAGACATGTTTGGATCAAGAAATCGATACCGGATAATCTGACGTACGACCTCATCGGTTCTGCGGTAGTTGCGCTTGGGACCGGTTTTGAGGCGTTTGAGTCCCGCAGCCCCTCGTTCCGTAAACTGGTTAAGGATTTGGTAATAGCGCTGTCGAGTATATCCAAACTTCTTTGCCGCATTGAGAGGGCTTTTGGGCCATACAGAGACGGTATCCCTTCATGGATTTCAATCATATGCTATCTCCTCCTTTATAAGAGATGTAAGCCTTAGGGAAAAGGTAGCATATGGATGCAAATATGTCAAATTAATTATGGCGCTAAATTGGACCTACAAATCCTCTTTAAGGTCATTATAATTCTTGAAAAGCTCATTTTAAGGAGCTTGTTATGTTTTATCAAAAAGAGAGTTTCACATATTTTCGCCATATTTTATTTTACTAAAATGGGGCTAAGCCGATCCATTGTTTCGAATATGCCTAATACCTTCACTCGTGTATTTGACAATATTGGCTCTAAATGTAAAATTATATGCCGCTTTAAAATCTCTGCGAAAGCGGGAATCCAGAAAAATACTGGATTCCGGGTCAAGCCCGGAATGACAAGCTGCATGAGGCTTATGTCCTCATGTGTGATTTCGGATTTTAGATTTTGGTTGGATTCTTAATTCCGTAATCCGCATTCCGAAATCCCTGTCTGCCGACAGGCAGGCGAAATACTTACTCCTCTCCTTGATAAG
>JACQXV010000183.1 GCA_016208715.1 Candidatus Woesearchaeota archaeon
AGATAAATCCATATAGATACCAACAGAGAGAAAAAAGAGCTGTATTAGCTAATGCAAAATAGGACATTTCTATTTAATTAAGAATAGGACATTTCTATTTGTTGACAACAAACAGAAAAAACCCCTTGACAAGATATATCCTGTAAAATATACTATGAAAGATAAAAAGAAGGTCTCTTCTTTTTTTGTTCTTTGACAATTGAAGGATAAGCTGTGGTAGCGTAGGCAAGATAATAAGGGTATATGGTGGATGCCTTGGCGAAGAAGAGCGATGAAGGACGTGGCTGGCTGCGATAAGCTACGGGGAGCCGTCAAGCAGGCTTTGAGCCGTAGATTTCCGAATGGGGAAACCCGCTGAGGGTCATGCCTCAGCATCCATACCTGAATATATAGGGTATGTGAAGAAGACCAGGAGAAGTGAAACATCTCAGTAACCTGAGGAAGAGAAAGAAACCTCGATTCTGAAAGTAGCGGCGAGCGAAATCGGAAGAGCCTAAACCATTTATGTTAATAGCCTAACTGTGTTCCATAAGTGGGGTTGTAGGGTCTAAATAGGGAGAAAGTTAGTATCACCCGGGAAGTTAAAAGATTCATTTTTTTAGTTGAATTGTACTGGAAAGACGAGCTATAAAAGGTGATAGCCCTGTAAGCGAAAAAATGAACTTCCTGTATTTAGATTCCTGAGTAGGACGGGACACGAGAAACCCTGTCTGAATCTGGGAGGACCACCTCCTAAGGCTAAATATCTTCTTCGACCGATAGTGAACAAGTACCGTGAGGGAAAGGTGAAAAGTACTGCGGAAGCAGAGTGAAATAGTACCTGAAACCGTATACCTACAAGCTGCCATAGGGCTATGCCAGGTTAGGTAGGAGACCTGGTTTAGGACTTCAGTTTGATAGATGGAAGAAAGAAAGAGCGCAAGCCTTTTTGAGTAAGACTCTATCCTGTGTCCTACACCTCCTTCTGGCCACTGGAATGCCTAATGGCGTGCCTTTTGCATAATGAGCCGGCGAGTTATTGGGTGTTGCCAGGTTAAGTGGTATGAGCCATAAAACCGTAGCGAAAGCGAGTCTGAATAGGGCGATTAGTAGCATTCAATAGACCCGAAACTGAGTGATCTATCTATGGCCAGGGTGAAGCAGGGTTAAAACCCTGTGAAGGCCCGAACCGGTGTAGGTTGAAAACTGCTCGGATGAGCTGTGGATAGGAGTGAAAGGCCAATCAAACTCAGTGATAGCTGGTTCTCCCCGAAATGCCTTTAGGGACAGCCTCAGGTAATAAATTATGGTGGTAGAGCACTGAATGGACTAGGGGCCTGACAAGGGTTACCAAATCCAATCAAACTCCGAATGCTATAATTCGTATCCTGGGAGTGAGAAAGTGGGGGATAAGCTCCATTTTCTAAAGGGAAAGAACCCAGACCACCAGCTAAGGTCCCTAAGTACAAGCTTAGTGGAGAAGGATGTGGAGTTGCACAAACAACCAGGATGTTGGCTTAGAAGCAGCCATCATTTAAAGAGTGCGTAATAGCTCACTGTTCGAGTGGCTCTGCGCCGAGAATCCAAGGGGGCTAAAAGCTTGTCACCGAAGCTGTGGATATGAAGATAGCTTATAGTTGATAGGAAGATGGTTAGTAGTTTCGGCTACTAATTGTTGACTTATCGCCAAACTCTAAGTGATGCTTTATATGGTAGGGGAGCGTTCCATACGGAGCGAAGGTAGACCGTGAGGACTACTGGACTGTATGGAAGTGAGAATGCCGGCATGAGTAGCGATCAGGTGAGTGAGAACCTCACCCGCCGAAAACCTAAGGTTTCCTTGAGTAAAGCCAATCTGCTCAGGGTAAGTCGGACCCTAAGCCGAGGCCGAAAGGCGTAGGCGATGGAAGACAGGTTAAAATTCCTGTACCACCTTTTGTTGTTTTAGCGATGGGGTGACGTGGAAGGGTAGGCTGTGCGGTCTGTAGGATTAGATCGTCCAAGCTCAAAGGAGGAGCTTTCAGGTAAATCCGAAGGCTCTTAACTCTGAAGAGTAATGGGGACCTCGCGGCGAAAGCCAAGTGGGGAAGTAGCTAATCCCATACCACCCAGAAAAACCTCTAAGTGAGACAAAGGGTGTCCGTACCGCAAACTGACACAAGTAGGTGAGTAGAATATACTAAGGTGCTCGAGATAACCCTGGTTAAGGAACTCGG
>JACQXV010000162.1 GCA_016208715.1 Candidatus Woesearchaeota archaeon
CTGATGTCTCCCGAGAAATTCTGGGCGATTTCTTTTAACTTACCCCATGTCTGCGCTAAAACGTTATCTCTAACTGCCTTAGCTTTATCGCCAGTAACTTTTTCTCCGGCTGTTCTCCACTGCTCATCTGTTTTTTGCTGTTCTGCTACTGCTGCCAGAGTTGAAGAAGATTTCTTCTCGTCTGTATACACTTCCCATCTATCCACAAGGCTAGCTTCTAGTTTATTCAAACCAGCCTGATAAGCGGTCTCTACTTCCGCTAATCTTAAGCTCATCTCATCAAAACCCTGCTCTAGCATTGTTACTGCCCTTGCTGCGCGCTTATCCTGAATATGCCTGATTGCCGGATTAGCCGCAAACAAATCATAAAAACCAACTAATCTTCCGTTAGTAACATTAAAACTAAACATCGAAATCAAAGGAGGCCCATCATAGATGCCGATATTTGCATCCTGCAGCGATACCGGGAAGAATGGGCCTTTATTAGAACCTCTCATCCATCCGGGAACAACATATTCACCTTTTAAGAAAGGAGAAACAATTTCCCCTACTGCCGGGAATTCGCTCTGCGAACGGATCATAAACATCGGGTCATCTTTACCGACATATTCTCCGGCAATAATCCCTAAACGCTGGGCAGTAACTGCACCCATCTCTGTGCCGTCTTCCAGCATAAAATTGTCATAGGTGAACCTATCCGGGTATCCGCAATACCAAGCAGCATGATCATAATCCCCTTTATTAAATTTTATTTTCTGTGACTGGCCCTTACCCAAAGAGCGCCAAGTGGTGCTGGTGCCAAACAAAATCTCCCACAAGCCTTTATTAAATGCTCCTGGCGCGGTCTTATCTGCCTGAGCAAATATCACTACTTCCGAGCCTCTTTCCTTAATATCCATTTCAGCTACGCTCGGGCCGGCGCCTCTTACGTTGCCGGAAAAAGCATCTGCCAAAAGGTCCTGTCCTGCAGCATACCAACCCATATCCTTGGCTATTACAGCAGCATTGACAAAACCGTTCCAAATTAACTCATGTATTTGTTTATTATCCTTGCCCTTGGCGTGAGTAACAGTTACCGAAATATCATCCCCTACGGCGGTGATGAAAAAGTCAAGGATTAAACCTTGCTCTGCCGCCTTTGCCCAGACTTCTGCTACTGCTTCGCGCATTATGCCCGGAGCAGTGCCGTGGCCGCCGATAGAGCCGACATCCGCTTTGGCGATAGTTATGGTAACTTTCTGCCCGCTGCCTTTTAATATCTCCGGATGGACTTTACTTGAGCCGTAAATAGCAAAAGCATCCTTTTTGCCTAAATCATTCGCACGGCGGTATTTTGTTACTGTCACCTTTGGGGTTGTAACTACAACCGGTCCTTCTTCGGTAATCGTAGTATCTACTTCTGCAACCGTTTCGTTATATTCTTTATCGATATCGGCGTTTATCTTATTTAATACAGCCCT
>JACQXV010000051.1 GCA_016208715.1 Candidatus Woesearchaeota archaeon
AATTTTTCCCACTTTTTTCAATAATAATATTACTATCAAAAAATAATCGCATTTTTTAACCCCAACCTTCTCCTTTTTTAATAGAATAGAGTTGAGGAAGAAGGTTGGGTATTTTGCAAGTATAGATCCTTTATTCTACTTCTCCACCACCACCACCACTACCGGAAGCAGCTCCACATGCACACATGCAGTTAGGTTTCCACGCTCCCAATATAGGAACATCCTTTTCCATTTGGGGCACTTCTATTTCAAATATCTTCATCTCACTCACCTCCTTTTATTTTTGTTGTGTAGCGTTTTTAATTCCTTGGTCGACTAAGGAATTATGGATGCTACATCCAAAACTCAGCCGGAGGCTGATGAGCCTCAGGCTCAAAATCCAAAATCCCAATACTACCAAATCCCAAACTCAAAATCCAAAATCCCAATACTACCAAATCCCAAACAAACTCCAAAGATTTGGGATTTTTCATCATTTGGGATTTGGGATTTTCCATTATCCTGTCACTCCAATTACCACCGGGTCGCAGAATGGCCCCATTCGCTTTCTTCTATCAAACCAGCACGCCTTGTAAGCCATTGTAATCACTGTATTATTTGCTACATTGTGAATATATGGCGAATTAGTGTCAAGTGCTAAGAACCGCCACCCTAACTCATCCGCCGGTACGCCGCCCGACGCACACCAGATAGCTACGCCTTCTATACCTTCGGGCTTCGCCTCGCTAGAAGTTCCAACCTGTGTCGGATACCAATCAATTCTGACCTGTTTCGGTGCGATACAGACGACATCTATTTTAGGTGGTGGCTCCGTCGCTACTATTTGCTCTGAAAGTGGAGTATGTTCGGTATCCCGGACCGTTATTCCGAGGAGCTGGCGATTTTCATCACTCACACCCGGATTAGGCTGTAATAAATTGACCGCCGTCCTTATATCTGGTTCAGCCGTGTCCCGTCTGTTGTTTTTGGTCGCCGTCGCTCCTTCCATTTGATTTAGCATCGTTAGATAGGCATCGTAGGCCGTCTTCCAAGCAGCGTAAGCGGTAACTACTTTGCTAATCACAGTAGCCGGTAACCCTACTATAGCACCAATCACGGGCAGATGGGTCTTGAAGTTCCTAAACCAATTCTCAAACTCCGCATCACTTCCAGGAATATATCCTCTCCTTGGCATTTTTACCTCCTTTTGCTATTCGGGAATGCTCCTGAGTCATTCGGGAAGGTTCCCAGGTCATTCGGGAAGGTTCCCAGGTCATCCGGGAAGGTTCCCAGGTCATTCGGGAAGGTTCCCAGGTCATCCGGGAAGGTTCCCGAGTCATCCGGGAAGGTTCCCGAGTCATCCGGGAAGGTTCCCGAGTCATCCGGGAAGGTTCCCGAGTCATTCGGGAAGGTTCCCCAACATCAGGATTTCTTTCACTGACATCCACAATAGCCAAATTATTCATCTTTAGCAAAAGGATAAACTCCTTTTTCAGCTTGTCAAGTAAAAAAAT
>JACQXV010000163.1 GCA_016208715.1 Candidatus Woesearchaeota archaeon
AAATGAACACACGTAGGTCCAACAGCACCAATCCGCTCGACGCTACATCTCCCCACTTGCCCATCATCCTTGGCCCATCTTTTGGGGGCTTCATCGGCTGGGAACACTTCGCCTTAGAACCCAAGTTTGACAGTTTCTCAATTATTTCACTGAAAAATAGCGTTTGACAGAAGCCAAGATTTCGGCTTTTTCTCAACAAAATCTCAGGTTATCCCCTGATTTTGGCAACAGATCAGCCCATTTATTGACTCGAAATTGGAGAAAATCCGTCTTTTTGATCCTTCTTTCCTTGTTTCGAGGGTAACTGTCAAATTCATCAGGCTGATTTTGATGAATTTCGGCGCTACCTGTCTGAGTGGCGCATAGTCATATCGTATCAACGATATGACCAGTTGTGCCAAGAATCCAATAAGTATCGCTCCGCAGAGGCTTTTTGTCGTCCATACTCTTAGTGGTTTGATGTTGATGTCGTTTTTTAGGGATTGAAACACCTTTTCAATCGCATCCTTCATCCGATACGTTTTGAGCGCTTCTTCAAGTGTCAATTTCTCGCTTGAAACAAGGCAGAAAAATCCTTCTCTGCCAGTGATGGCCGCTGCCTGAACGAGCTTTTTTGCTTGATCTTCAGTGAGTTCTGAAAGTCTCGTTTGATAGGTGTATGTTATCTTGACAAGCGGATTATTGAGGGTGAACCTCTTGGGCAGGGATTTGCCTTTATTGAGCGCTTTCTGGATTTCCTTTGCTTCAGCTAGTTTTCTCTCGGCAAATCGAAGTTTCGATTCTATATGGTCGCGTTGCAATTGTTCTGAGAAAAAGAAGTAATCTCTGCGACTTGGGTAGTCTATGATCTCGCCATAAATGCCTTTTTCTTTGTCAATACAATTATCGTCGGATTTGACAAACGTCTTGATTCGTTTGTCATCGCTCGCATTAAGCTTCTTAGCGGAGAGGTACTTCATCTTGTGCGCAATCACAAGATCAAGATTATCTTTTGATTGACCTCCTTTATCGAATACAATTCTTGAACTCTCTTTGAGATGGGAGCATACTTGCAAGAATGTCGATTTGAAGTGCGTCTGATCGTTGACGTTTCCAGATTGAACAGTCAATCCGACAGGGATGTTCATGGGAGCGCTCAGTTGTGAGATACCTACCGTGATTTGCTTCTTGTCAGGCCTATGTCCCCGACTATAGCCGTACTTTCCAATTTCTGCTTTTGTCCCCCACAGCACGAAACTCGTCCAGTCCATATTTACATCAGTATGAGGAAACTCATACTGAGAGAAGATACTATTTTGCAGTAAGAGGATTATCTCCTCGTAATTGTCGCCAACTACCTCCAATGCGCGGAACAGAGTGCGTTCTTCAAACGCACTCAACTCGAACTGTTCCAGCACTGCTGGACGATTTATCCACTCGCTTGCACGGCATATGCTCCCGTTTTCCGTGAGGCGGTAGGCGATCAGGGCTTCAATCAAATGTACCAGATCAACGCCTCGCTTCTTGTAATGAGATAGAATCTCTTCAAAGCCAAGCTTTTGACTATATTTCTTGACCGCGATCGCAGTTCCTACCGGAAATGATATATTGCTGTTGCTCTCAAGTCCATCGGGCCTTAGGGTTGTTTGTTTCATGCAAACTTCAAACGAACCTAAGGCCTATTTCTACTCAACTGTCAAACTTGGGTTGTGAACACAAACGCGATCTTCCCTGCCTTATCGACGAGAAATGTCGTCCGGGCGACCCCTCCA
>JACQXV010000164.1 GCA_016208715.1 Candidatus Woesearchaeota archaeon
CGATAAACAGGTTGCTTAAACATCCTCTCGGTGACAAGATGACCGGTATATCGCAGCGAGCGGAGCACCGATAGGGGTGCAGCGGCCGAGCGTAAGCGAGATTCGGGACAGAGCCCCGGAATGTTTGGCATCTTACTTGCGTCAAATAATGTTGGTTGAGCGCCTATCACCGGTCACAGACTGGTGGAAAGATCAGCTTCTAAGAACGCCTTTTGTACGGTGAAGGTGTAAAGGGATTACGTTCGTACACCCCCTGCACAAATGCGAGATGCGCAGTTGCAGAATCACGGCCACTATGATAATTGTCGTATCGCGTTGCTGTATTAGGATAGTGTTTCCATCACAGCCAAGGCGTACCGATGCTGCACGTCTCATGTCAGCATTACCCTCGGCCTCGCCGTCAAGTAATTCGAGTGGGCTTATTGATTCCTCAAAAAACGGGCAAATGACAATGACAGAATACCAATCCCAAAAATCAAGAGTACTCATCAGTGAGTAGTGTATCTTTTATAAATGCTGCTCTGATTGACATTGTCAAGTTATGGGGAGAAAACCTATACTGCTATCGTCGTGGCGGCGTTGCGATATAATCAGTTGAACAAATACATAAAAATCAATAAATTTATGCTGCCCTGCCAAGCTTCTTTTCCATCTCCTTTTGTCTTTTTTCCACCCACCCTCTAAATTCATTCGTGAACCCCCTTTTCATGTGAGAAAGCACTTTGTCGCGGAGCTCGTCAGGAGCAACTTGGCGGAATTGCTCCTCAAGCATATCCATGTTTGATAATGCCTTTGCTTTAATTTTCCCAAAAAGCTCTACTGTGTCATTCGCTTGAAACCGCGTCTGAAATTTGCCGTCTTTACAGCAGTTAAAAAGCAAATCAGCTGTCTGGTATGCGTCAAGACTTGCAGACCACACCCCTTTCATGATCGGACTCAGCAGTTTTGCGCCGAGAGCGGTTGTGTGCTCGCCCTTCATCTCAGCCGCCTTCTGTCCCAATGCGTGTTCCCAATTCTTTCGTACAACTTCACTCATGTAGATTCCACTTCCGACAGCATCGAGCATAGTTTTATACGCCGAGATGATGGGACGAACAAGTTCCATCATATTCTTCAGCATATTAGCTTCGATCTCAAGAGCTTTAACTGCAGGAGATTTTTCAAAGAAAGACATCGCAGTTCACCTCATTTTCTATAAGTATTATAAATCCCAATATACTGCTCTTCTCAATAGGAGTAAACATTTCATGCAAAATGACTGTGAAAAACTTTGTGGGCAAAAGGCCTTTATTAAATTTTTGCTTCTGTGGCAGTGTGGCGGTGTTTAGTAATCGGCTAAGGTCGTGATTCTTGTTCTGGTTGACTTTATCAGACTCCGCCAGTTCCATTTTCCGAAACCTGCTGCTTTGGTAGGTTGTCTTGTCTTGTAAAGGTGTGTGTGGTCTTATGAAGTTGTAGTAGTTTCTGAAAAATATGTATTTGTTTAGCTACTCACACTGCAGCGTCGCCACGACGCTCGCTGTCAGCTGAAAAGTCAGCTGGCACCTTCAGGCGACATTCGACTTCGCCGAAGTCGCCTTCGACTATCAAACCTTTACACATTAATTCAAACTTCATCTAAATTTAGCTGATTACCGAATCTCATCACTTTATCATCCGCGTGATCGCTGAAAGAATGTGATAATTGAAAAGATTTGGTAAAATGATCAATCATTTCACCAAATTTGTTCTGCCAGTCCAGGACAGTTTTTCGAGAAACTTTCTTGTTATACTTTTGCATGATATGCTTGCAGATTTCACCATAGCTAAGACCCTGCGCGCGCAGATCAAGTGCGGTTACGATAATCTCGGGATTTGTCCGCATGCGCTCAAATCCTTTTCGGTCGGTAAAAGTTCGCCCGCATTCATTACAGAAGTATTTTTGTACAAAACCGCCTCTATTCTTTCTCAAACCTGCCTTGACTGAATTTGTTTTCTTGCAGTGTACACAGCGAAACATATTGTCACCTCCGCAAATTCAGAAAACCAGGCCATTTAACTACCTGTCGTTTAATTAACACTGTCGGGTATGGGCGTTATTGAAAAGCTCTGAAGTAGACTGTTTGACCAGCACCGCTCAGCCGCGTTGTGCGCGTCTTCGCTCAATCAGCACCACGCCTGGCTCGTGATAGTCATAATACCAGCGACGGCTGACATCCCCCGATGGGGCGTCCCCCCTGTC
>JACQXV010000052.1 GCA_016208715.1 Candidatus Woesearchaeota archaeon
GCAACCACCCTGCTAGCCAGAGATCTTTATCCACCTAGGGGACAACGAGCCCGGATAGCCAGTCTGTTTGGATTTATCTACGCGGTTGATATCAATGATTCGCAGATTCGCAATCTCGCGATCCAGGCTCCTGCATCGGCTGATTGTCCGCCAGATGCAAGCTGCATTTAATACTCAATACCCTGCGCCCCCGCGCAGTTACTCAGGGAACTGCACCTACCTTTCGTTGTGACTGCATTATTCACGACTTGAAAGGAGTACATTATGCTACAGGAAGCACAATCACCTATTAGCCCAGTTCAGCAAAGTTCATACCCAAATCGATGGTGGCAATGGGTTGTCCTATACCCTACTTTCTTCTTAGGAATTCTGGGCAACATTCCTCAGTTGGCAAAGGTTTCGGAAGCATGGGGAAACTATGGAATACCTTTATTTTCATCGACCGATGAGCGAGAGCAAGCCAAGTATTGGTTAGCCAATACAGATTGCATGGAACCGTTGCGATCACTAACGACCCACCAGCCTGATGAGCTTTCTATTAATGTGATGCTGTGTCCCAAAACGGGAGACATGCTGGTTAGCCTGCAAGATGCTAACCCCAATGACGCCAAGAAAGTGAAACCTGTGCGCCGCTGGGTCAAGGTGGCCAATGATTCAGAAAATGCCTTGTCGAGCTTTTTGATGCCTAGCGCGATCGCCGCTACTGTTCCCAATTTCTCTGAGCAGATGAGCCAGAGTGAGGGAGGGGCGATCGCGCAAGTCACGGTGCTGTGTCAAAAACTGTTGGAAGACAATCAGATTCTGCGCCGTCTGAAATATGCAGATGGTCGCTGTGTGGATGAAGTGGTGAACACTTTGACGGGTGAAGTGATCAGCCAAACAGCATCGACTCAGTATAGTGCAGGTTGCTAGGAATTAGCACGCTACCTGAACTCAGTTGTTCTCAGGCATGAACTCAGACATCAAGGTGATTCGATTGAGGTATACAAACAAGCTGCTAGATAAGGAGGAATATCATGGTTATGTTTCCAAGCAAAGATTGTTTAGAGTTGATCAAAGAGTCTGAAGGTCTATATCGTAAATTGTCTAATGGAAAAGTCGCGGCATACATTGATCCAGTTGGAGTATGGACAATTGGCTACGGCTCAACTTTTAACTTTGACCATAATAGACCTGTGCAAAAAGGCGATATTATCGATCGACCGACTGCCGAACTTTGGTTAAATCAAGAAATTGACCAGAAAGGACTTGTGATTCGTCGGGATAAAGAAGAAGCACTGTTTCGGCAAGATGGATTTCCGGGTGATGATGCAACTATTCCAGTTGCAACAGCGGCTGTTACAAAGGAGTATCAGCCCGTTGAACTTCCGCTCAAGATTCAAAGTACTCTGAAGAGTGGTGTTGTTAATAGCGAGGATTGTTATGTTCTCAACTGTGGATTAGCGGAACTAGGATATCTTGATACTGGCACTCAACCTAATAGCTATACTGCGGTTACTGAAAAAGCTGTTGAATGGTTCCAAGGTGAAAAAGACCTTCAAGTGGATGGAAAATTTGGTCGCGAAACAAAAGCTGCATTGGCAGCCGCGATCGCCAAATCTCGTAAACCTGCACCGCCAGCCCTGGAACGGATTCATTGTCGTCTGACGCGCACCAAAACTGCAAATAGTGATGGACTTGAAGTGCTATCGCTGGAGTTTGTTAGTCCTAAGGGAAAAACCCTTAACAAACTGAATGTTGTTTCAGGTGCTCCTGGAAGACAAACGTTTAGACTTCTTGAAGATGGCATACCAGGAAGTCTTGAACCGATTCCCCAATCTCGCTACTTCATTGCTGATATCGAGTGGGCAGGTGGAAAGGATGACTTTAGCACTCCTCACCCTCACCCAATGAACGGCATTGGCCCTGTTTTTGTTCCTCTCGTTAGAACTGTCCCTATGCGAGATAGAGAGAGAGGCAATGCAGGTGGACGTGATGATTTTGGATTTCACATAGATTGGAACAATTCTAGTTCACCTGGCAGTGCAGGATGTGTTTGTACATCTACACTGGCAGATTTGAGGGAACTGGTCAGACTTCTACGTTTGTACGATCCTCGTGATCTTTTCGTAGATTGGGGTCTGCTATAAACTCTCGCTATTTTGCAAAATGTCTTGACTTGAGATCGATTGGGTAAACAACGTGGCTCAATCGATCGATTCCCCCATCATTCAAAGGTACTTATGTATGCAAGTTTTAGCGACCGCTGCTGTGACGATCGTCGCATTTATTCACATCGCCATCTCAGTTGTAGAAATCTTCTTCTGGGAGATTCCCATGATTTATGAAAGGCTAAATTTTACGGCTGAAGTTGCTCATCAAGTGGTAGCGATCGTTCAGAACGCAGGGCTTTATAACGGCTTTATTGCAGCAGGTTTACTGTGGAGTGCCTTTGCAAAAGAACAGGCTCTGCCACTCAGAACTTTTTTCTTGATTTGTGTGGCGATCGCTGGCATTTTTGGTGCAGTAACTTTAAGTTTCAATACGCTCATCTTGCAGACTTTACCTGCAATGTTGGCCTTCATTTTAGTTCGATCAACAGAGAAAAGGTTACAGCTTAAGTCTGAGTAATCAAAAATTAGTTCTTTCTATTTGGAATAAGTTTTAGGGAGATAGCGATGATTAACGTCCCAGCGCAGGACATTATCAAACTGGTTAGTTTTCTGGCCGATCACGGAGCTTCGAATCCGGGCCGGACAATTATCGGTTCGAGGTTGACCCCAAACTCAAGGGATTAAATCTCAAAGTCAATCTCAATGTTACTCATTTACCCAGCGGCAACAAAATCATTGTGGTTCTCGATCCTTAAGCAGGTTTTCGTAGCCATTGCTCACCTGATTTCCTTGCTTATATCTGCTCAAAAAACAGTCACTATGAATCCCTATTCATCGCCCCCTAAACCAATCGATCGCAATCCATCCATTATTCCCATTCCAGATTTTTCTCATGTGGGATTCGATCGCGCAAAAGCAATGGAGCTAGCCAATTTAATTTCTGTTGCTTATGATGAATACGAAATTTGGGATACGCAGCAGCAAAAGGAGCCTCCCGATCATTTTATTGGATCAGGGGTTTACATTGACCTGCCAGAAGGAATTGAATGTCCTCAGGGTAGCGAACCCCCACCCGCTGAAAAAGTGCCGCCTGGTTCTTATGGGCGGCTCAATCCTCTGTGGCAGTCTGCCCCCGCTCAAGTCAAGCAGTATCAGCGTATCGATAAGTTTTGGGTAACTGAGTGGTGGTGGCTAGATACCTTTAGCTTTAAAAACTTGGCGGGTCTTTTGCGAGCCAACTTAAATGGAGTGGGGCAGTTGATTGGCATGATGAAAGATTGGGTGACAGACGATCAGCTGTTCGGATACATAGACCGATCGCAACAGCA
>JACQXV010000180.1 GCA_016208715.1 Candidatus Woesearchaeota archaeon
GACCTACTTTCCGCAGTTTTGAAATCGCTTAAAATCGAATTATTTCTACCCGGGATTAAAAGATATCTTAACCCTCCGGGTTCGGGGATTTCGACAGTTCTCGGGAGTCACCCTTAATGCATTTTACCGTTCTTTTCTTTACAACAACGGGATACTGGTTGAATATTTCCTTGAGTTTCTTGTAATCAGAGCTCTTGATAATGACCACGCCCCAATACAACCACACATGCGGGACAGTATCAAGGATTCCCTCTCGGTGATACCTGTAACGACCACCCCAACTGCTGGTCGCTTCCCCGTAAATGACCCTTCGGAACCGTTTGTGAACATTTGAGGGTGTCCCCTCGGATAGATGGAAAACGACTAACATTGCGTCCATTGTGGGGTATATAGTCCACAAAGTTTATAAACCTTGTGGTCATTACCTTCAAACATGACCGAGAATACGCCCTTCATGCTCGAAACCGAGAACATCGGACCTCTCCCCATAATAAACCATTATATGGAACGGCTCAAGATAGAGGAGACGCTATTGCGGCATCTTGATCCCGCTAACTCCCAGAAGATGGAACCGGCACACTGCATCAGCGTTCTTCTTAGGAACATCATAACCGAAAGGGAACCGATATACAGTCTCGGGGAATGGGCCGCTGAATTTCATTGTAGACTGTTCGGATTGGGCAAAGAGCAACTATCGCACATCAATGACGACAGGGTCGGTCGTGCGTTGGATCATCTCTATGACACTGACAGGGCGTCATTATTGACAGAACTCGTTGTAAGGGCAATCATCGAATTCAAACTGGACACGTCCCAATTGCATAACGATTCGACCTCGTTGACATTCTGTGGTGATTATTCTGAGGCCAACGGTGACAACAAGCGAGGCAAGAGATCCTTGAGCATCACGAACGGGCACAATAAGGACCACCGACCCGACCTCAAGCAGTTATTGTGGATACTGACCGCGACATCAGATGGTGCGGTCCCTATTCATTACCGGGCCTGTGACGGGAATACCACGGACAGCCCGACGCATAAGGATACCTGGAACGCATTGAGGAAGATCCTCGGAAGATCCGATTTTCTCTACGTCGCCGATTGCAAGCTATGCACGAACAAGAATCTCAAATACATAGCATCGGAAAGCGGGCGGTTCATAACTGTCGTTCCTCGTTCGGACAAGGAGGACATCTGGTTCAGAAAACACATACAAACGAACAAGGTAGAATGGAAAGATATCGAATGCAACACCGAAAAGAAGGGGAAGACATCGAAGGACAAATGGAGGGTCGTGGAATCTCCGATGCGGTCTGCGGATGGTTTTCGCGTGATATGGGCATGGCATTCGGACAAGGAGGAACAGGACAAGACAGGTCGTCAGAAATTGATGGAGAAGGCTGCGGTGCAATTCGAGAAGCTGGAGTCGAGATTGTGTAATTCCAGGACACGCCTGCGCAGCAGGGATGCTATCGTTGAGGAGGCCGAGAATATCCTCGATGGTGCCGTTGGTAGATGGATGGAATACGATATCACCGAAGAGAAAAAAGATTCTTTCCGTCAAGCAAAACGCGGACGACCCGGAACACAGACCAATTACAAACGGAAGACCAAGACGTACTTTCATATTACCTGGCGGCAGAGAGAGAACAACATCGAATACGATGCCAAGAGCGACGGTATGTTTCCCCTGATCACCAATTGCATGGACATGGCCCCGAAGGAGATTCTGGACAAATACAAATATCAGCCGAAACTGGAGAAACGGCACGAGCAATTGAAAACCGTCTATGGTGTAACGCCCGTGCTCTTGAAGAGTGTTACACGGATTGAAGGATTGCTGTTCGTGTATTTCATCGCGATGCTGATCCAGGCATTGATCGAAAGGGAGGTCCGTTCGAGAATGAAGGAAAAGAATACAACGAGCCTTCCCATCTATCCGGAGGACCGTGGTTGCGAATCTCCAACCACGAATGCTGTATTGTATCACTTCAGGAACATACAGGTTCACCGATTATGGTCGGAAAACACCTTAATCCAGACGTTTCTGACACCAATCTCGGACAAGCAGAGGGAATTGTTGACTTATATGGATGTCCCTCTTGAATCATATACCCGGTTGGGTTAGAATGGGAATGGGTTTAAATTAAGTTTTTAGCGTTTCTAAAGTTGCGGAAAGTCGGTCTTTTTCCATTTCAACGGACCCTTTACTGTGGCGTTCTTCTTTGGGATAATATATATCGATACGTCCTTGCCGAATAGGTTCTTGATGAACTCCACGTATGTTTGAGCGCTATAATATTTATCCAATCGGATACTGGCCATGCCAACGTGTTCGGCCATTTTCGTGGCCTTTGCAAACGCTGCTTTCTCACTCCTATAACTGGTTCCGTATCCGATATACATCCGCGTGGCCAGGTCCATGAACCTGAATGAAAAGATATATC
>JACQXV010000181.1 GCA_016208715.1 Candidatus Woesearchaeota archaeon
GGCCAGAAGCTACCCATATTTTCTGGAAGCGGTCTTCCCCATGCACGAATTGTTGCCCAGATTGCCCGACAGGCAAAGGTATTGGGGAAAGAAGAAAAGTTTGCCGTTATCTTTGGCGCAATGGGTATTACCTTCGAGGAGGCAAATTTCTTTATCAGTGACTTTAAAGATACCGGGGCGATTGAGCGGTCAGTTCTTTTTATAAATCTGGCTGATGACCCGGCAATAGAGCGTATCGCTACTCCCCGTATGGCATTAAGTGCTGCGGAATATTTAGGTTTTGATTTGGGGATGCACGTCTTGGTGATACTGATAGATATAACCTTCTATGCTGAAGCGATGCGCGAGATCTCGGCAGCAAGGAAGGAGATTCCCGGTAGGCGGGGCTATCCGGGTTATCTTTATACAGATTTAGCCACAATGTATGAGCGCGCAGGAAGGATTCAAGGTAAACCTGGCTCAATCACACTTATTCCTGTTTTAACTATGCCCGAGGATGATAAGACCCATCCTATCCCTGACCTCACAGGTTATATAACCGAAGGTCAGATTATCCTCAGCCGCGAACTCCATCGAAAAGGAATTTATCCTCCCATCGATGTCCTGCCCAGTTTATCCCGACTTAAAGATAAAGGCATTGGTGAAACCAAGACCCGAGAAGACCATGCGGATTTACTGAATCAACTCTTTGCTGCTTATGCTCGAGGTAAAGAGGTGAGGGAATTAGCGGTAATCTTAGGTGAAGCGGCATTAAGCGATATGGACAAGTTATACTTAAAATTTAGCGACAGATTTGAGTCAGAATTCGTCCAGCAGGGAGAATTTCAAGAACGGTCAGTTGAGGAGACGCTCGATATAGGCTGGAACTTATTGTCAATGCTCCCTGCCACAGAACTGAAAAGGGTGCGGGAGGAATATATTAATAAGTACTATAAAATAGAAACCCTGCCTGTCCGGCAGGCAGGCAGTAACCAGTAACCAGAGAATGAAAGTAGCTGTTAATCCGAATAGGATGGAACTTTGGAAACTGCGTCGGCGGTCAGTAATCGCTCAGCGTGGGCATAAACTCCTTGAAGATAAACAGGATGAATTGATGCGCAA
>JACQXV010000182.1 GCA_016208715.1 Candidatus Woesearchaeota archaeon
ATTTGACCGGCTCTGTCCCGAATGTGCCGCTGCCACCCTGCGAGCTGAAGCGATAAACATGTCGTTAAACATCCTCTCGGCGACAAGATTGACTGAGATGTTCACAGCGAGCGGTGCAGCGGCCGAGCGTAAGCGAGATTCGGGACAGAGCCGATTTGACCGTTAATTTCAAAAAGAGAGATTCATTCTCGGCTGAGATGCGACAACGTATGCCTCACAACTTTCTTGCTTTGGTGCTGTTACTGCTCTCCTTAATAGCCTCTGCCATGCAGCTTTCTGCAAGCGACCTTTCTGATTATGCTATGCAGGATCTGGCCGCAGGATCTAATGACACATACGAGGATCGATCATTGATCACGCTTCTTCCGAAGTTGTCCTGGGACAATCCAAACGTCATCGACCCAATAGGTGACGCGCCAGATGTTTTACAGGACATTGCTGCAGTGTATATTGATGACGACGAAAACAACGTGTATTTTCGCATCAACTTCAGTGAGACGGGGGATTCTGCTGAACCATTCACGCGGTACGTCTACATTCTCATTGACGGAAAGTTTGGGGGAAAGAAGCGTGTCGCAAAGAACGTGCATGCTGATATTCCATGGGACCTATTGATCAAGTTGAAGAATCCTGATGATCTGGCGATGTACAATATCAGAGAACTTGTGACAACAGAGCTTCATAATTTCTCATCCAGTCCAAATGCAAGAGTCATGAGTTTTTACGTCGAGAAGCGTTTCATCAAGCCTGTGATTCCTTGGCGCGACGTGCGCTTTCAGGTGTTTACGCAGGATAAGGCGACAAACCGTTTTGGCGACGGGACCGCAGTGTTTTATTTGAATAACTCTACAAGGATCATTCCAGATATTTCTCTGATGCTTGAATCCGTTGAATCTTTCGCGGCAGCTCCAGAAGACGACGAGACAGAGACCTTGGTTACTGCCTTAGAGAATGGAAACATGACGCTGCACCTAAAAGGTGAAAATAGACCCCTTCAGTATATCACGCATACAGTCTGGGCGATTCCACCCTGGTTATTGCTGCTTGCGGGGACGATGCTCGTCGTATTCGTCTGTATTTCTATCATCCTGTCCTTGGTTCGTAAGATAGCAAAACGCAAGGAAGATTCATCCGCCGATCTTCGTCGCAGGACGGCTGGTAGAAGAAGAGTGTCTGTAAAACCTGTCGCTGGCAAAAGAAGGCGACGCGTTCAGACCGGTGTTGCGAGAAGAAAGAAGCGCGCCGCAAAGCACGCTGCACAGTCAAGTGGCAAGAAGAAGCGAGATGCCGGGAGAAGAAGATAGCCAACGCACGCATGGTTCAGCAAAACGTTTCACGCGAAGTTTCATGCAACAACTTTCATGCGACAAGTTTCATTAATATGTCAGCATACTACCAATCTATGATTGGTGGTCCCCTGCCGTTTTTGACATTTCATCGGGTTTTCTTTTTTCACTTAGACTGGTAGATCCTTCGTACAGGGAAAGAGATCTCGATGTTTTCCTTGTCATAGCGTTCCTTGAGAGCCTTGATGAACTCGTGCTGGACGTGGAGTTTGTCCTCCCAGTGTTGGACGCGAAGCCTTACAGAGAAAAGGATGTTGGAGTCGCCGAATGTGTGGAACTGCACTGCGGGGTCATGGTTCTTGACGGTCCCCTTGACGGTTGCCTGGACTTTTTTTGCCACGTCGAGCGTTATTTTTTCCACTTCTTTGAGATCGGAATCGTATGCGACTCCACAGTCAACTCGGACGATTACGGTTTCTTCAGGAAGGGACAGGTTTGTAATTGCGCTTTCTGCAAGCTTTCCATTCGGAATGATTATGATAGTGTTGGAGAGTGTCCGGATCCTTGTCGCGCGCCAGCCGATATCTTCGACAAATCCCGACATTTTCGATTCAGTTTCGATGAAATCACCAACATTGACCGGCTTGTCTGAGATGAGATGTAGTCCTGCAAAGAAATTCGTTAACGTGTTCTGAAGCGCGAGACCAACAGCAAGTCCGCCAAGGCCGAGGGTGGTGATGAGCGGCGTAACATTGATCTTAAACTGGCTTAAGATCGTGAGAAATGCAAAGCTGTAGATGATGATCGTGATGACTTTGTTAAGCACTTGAGGTGTTTTCTCGAAATGTTTTTTGACTTTGAGCCAGCGGCCGATAGAGACGGTGAGTAGCTTTGACACGAGGGTTGTCGTGATGAGGACGGCGCCGATAAAAAAGATTTGGTCAAGAATCCTGTGGTAGTCTTGCAGTACTGTCAGTGTTCGCAACGCCAAGTACAAGCCCACAAAGATTACGAATAAATAGAATGGTTTGGTAACGATTCCAAGGAGGATGTCATCGATGTCGCTTTTGGTTCTGCGCGTGAGGCGCTTGACATACGTGCGTAGGATGAAGTGCATGAGGCTTCCAGCAATAAATGCGCCCACGAGAATAATCAATGCACGCAGATACTCATTTTGCAACACAGGAACAATCTGTACTGCGAGTTCTTCAAGTGTCATGGCGTATTTTAGCTCCAACAGTATAAAAACTTGTTGTTTTCGCGGTGGAACCTGAAAGCAGAGAAAAGGATGCTAGCACCGCAATGATCTGCAGTCATAAACAGAATAATCACGGAAAAGGCGACGGGAGGAGCCGTTTTTCCCATCACGAGGGGATTTTTGTGGAATTTTTGCATTTGTTTTACATTTGTTTTACCTTTGTTTTACATTTGTTTAGCAGACTACTTCACAGCGCCGCCACGACGTGCGCTGCACGCGTAAAACGGCTTAACAAACCTAGAATTGTGCGAGACCATTATAGTGTTGAGATTATTAGAAAGATGGTGTGAGATTATTAGAAAGCGTCCGGGAAAGAGTTAGCTCGCAGAGTTTTAGTGGCGACGTTGCGGTGTTGAGACGTCGCTAAACAAACACGCTCAAAAAAGATAGCCCCGCCTTTAGGGCGTTGGCTCTTTTTTGGCGTCCTAAAAATCCGCAGTCAAAGAAAGTGCCCGTCAAGCCTCGGGCTTTAGTCTGAGGTAGGGCGCGTTCGGCGGATTTTTATGACAATGGATTTACGGCCTTCTGAATTACTTTTTCCGCCGCTATTTTGATCTCCATGCAGCCCATGCAGGCCTTGCAGTGCTGTCGGAAGAGAATAATCCCATTGTATCGAATGGCGCGATGGTTTTTTGGTCGTAGAGGAAACTCCAGATAACGAGTTCCTTATTTATGCCGGAAGTCAGATCAAAGAACGTGTTCACGAATTTCTCTTGTTTTTCATCGCTGCTATCCCAGTCCGCGGCAATCGATTTCGCGTGCCATCCGAGTTCTGTGAATGCAATGGGTTTGCTTGTATGCTTTGTTATCTCGGTGTAATAGTCTGTGGGAATGTCAGATGGATTTTTGTAAACGAGGCCCGGATATGACGTGAATGCCGCGATGTCTGTTTTTGGAAATCGATCAATGAAGCTCCAGGTTGCTGCTGTAGGATCATTCTTTCCGCCAAACAGCCCTCCATTCATTCCTTTCATTTTTTCCAGCTGGAAGACGGTGAATATTTTTGTATTTGGCGACGCCTCCTTTACCGCAGTAGAGACTTCATCATAGAACTCAACAAATGCATCGAACTCATTAGGAGATTTTTCGTTAAGAATGTTCACTTCGATGCCGAAACCAAAGTATTTTGGTTTATGTGCTTTGGCGAATGCGACGGCGCTCTCTTTGTACTTTCGTTTGGTTTCCGCATCAAGAGGCCGTAAAAGTTTTCCTGAAGACTGTGTAAAGAATTGCGTGATGATGACGGGTGTGTAATCGTAGCGTGACGCGAGTTCCATAACCACGCGCGGGCCACCTTTTTCTCCAGAAAGTTCGTTCCAGTCACCCGACCAGGTAACAATTTCTCCGGCTTGCTTTGCTTTGACAAAAAAATCAATGAAATCCTGCTGCTCAAAACTCTTCGGGGAAAGACTGACTCCTTTAAGCGTGTGCTGTGCCGCGTTTGAAGCAGAACCCGCTTTCGACGGCTCGGGTGATGCTGTTGCGGCTTGTTGCGTCTGCTGTTTTGGCGTCGCGCAACCCGCAATGAGAATAAAAACGATGAATGTGCACGCGAGCAAAGAGAGCAACATATTCCTGCGTGCAACGAATACGTCTCTGCGATCCATGCTGCTTGATTGCGCCGAAGAGTTATATAAAACTGTTGCTTGCCTGTACGTGGAAAGCTTTGTCGGTAAGCGAACTTCGCCACATATGTACGACCAGCACCGCTCAGACGCGCTACGCGCATCTTCGCTCATTTTCCGCCACAGCCAGCTCGTGAGCGGATACAGTTCATCTAAGGCCGACATTCCCCGATGGGGCATCCCCCTTGTCGGCGTCAATGAAACGCTTGCCTTTCCTGCGTGCGCCGCGTACGATATTGCTACGACATTACTTTTCTCACAACTTTTGTGACGAATTTTGTTGTTTAATGCTTTACCACACCAGTGCAATCAGTGCGAGTAATAAGATGCCTGTCGCAGAAATCAAGAATCCTGCCTTGATCATGTCTTTTATCATGACAAACTTTGTTGAATATGCTATTGCTGATGGCGGCGTTCCAAAAGGGAATATGAAGTCGAAAGATACGCCAACCGCCGCCACCATCACAGTATTTGTAACGTTCAATCCAGAAGCGGCGGCCAGTGCGGTCACGAGCGGTATGTACACCGCAGAGGCCGTAGTGTTGCTAATTAAAGATGTGAACATTACTCCAAATGCTGCTATTACGAGCAGCAGCAGGAAGGGATTTGCGCTAACGATACTTTTTATGGAATTTACGAATATCGCGTCAAGCCCCGACTCATGTATCCCGTATCCGAGGGCCAGCCCTCCGCCAATCAGTATAATTACTTCCCAGTCCACTTTCAGGAAGTCTCCTCCGTCCAGGCTTCTTGCACTGTAAAATAGTATTATCGATATCAATGCAACGTTGGCGCTTGAGATGTGGTGGAATGTCTCTGTGATCCAGAAAAGTATTGTAAACGCGAATATGCCAAGCACTTTCTTCTGTTCCCTGTCAAGCGTTCTTTGTTGTTTTGCTATCTCGAGTTTGTTTTTTTCAGGCTTGAAGAGCAACAGCAGCGCAAGCCAGACTATCGCGATCATGATCAGCATCAATGGGAATCCTCGGTAGAACCAATGTATGAAGCCGAATGTTTCGCCGGCATTGTTCAGGTATTTTGCAGCGATCACGTTGGGCGTGCTGCCGATGATCGTGCCTATTCCCCCTATCGTGGCTCCGTATGCGACAGCAAGCACTGCCGCTTTGCCAAATTTTGACTGCAGTGGCCTCATGTTGTTCTTTGAAAGCACTACCAGCGCTATCGGCATCATCATCGCTGCTGCTGCGGTGTTGCTTATCCACATAGAAATTAGTGCTGTCGTCAATAAGAGTCCGAACAATACCGCGTATGAGCTCTTCCCGAACTTGGATATGATTTTGTGTGCAAAATATGCATCAAGCCCGTGTTTTGTCATCGCGACTGCGATGACCAGCCCGCCCAACAGCAGGACAACGACCGGATCAAAGTAGTTTGCGAATACTGTCCTCTCTGGCAGCCCGACCCACAATATCAATGGAAGAGAGATGATGAGTGCAGTCGCGTGTAATGGCACTGCTTCAGATATCCACATTATCACCGCGAATGCGGTTATCGATAATACTGCCTGCGCCCGTGGTTCGTTTATTGGTATGAAATAAGCTGCTACCGCGAGCAGTATGGCAAACGCGAATGAGACGTATCTCTTTAGCATTGAGTTATTTTGTGTAATGAAATCTATAAAGTTTTCGTATTTGTTGGTTCTGTCCCGAATATCCTGCTGCTCCCCTGCGAGCTGAAACGATGAACATAAGCTGATGAATATGGTCTTTAACATCATCCGGGCGGCGGCATTGCTTGTTTTACGAAGTAAAAAAACGTATTTGTTTAGCTACTCACATCGCAGCGTCGCCACGACGCTCGCTGTGTAAGTTAAGCCGCTTACCGAACCGAGAATCGCGCGAGACGATGTGAATGCCATTAGCTCGCAGGTCGGTGGCGACGCTGCTAAACAAATACAAAAAAACCAGCATCCTTTGATTTGCGCTGCCTATATATCGATGGTGAGCTGTGCAGTCGGCTGAGCGCGAGTGCGATTCTGGACAGAGACTGATAGAAGGATATGTGTTTTTGAAATGGTGTATTTTAGTGTATTTGTTTAATTGATTCTATCGCGGCGCCGCCACGACGCGCGCTCGCGCACGTAAAACTGATTATCATCAATTATCATCAATAATGAGCTGAGAATCAATCGTGTGAGACGATGTGAATGCCATTAGCTAGCTGGTCGGCGACGTTGCTAACAAATACGAAATCTTTTAGTACGTGGAAAGCTTCGTCGGTAAGCGAACTTCGCCACATATGTACGACCGCACCGCTCAGACGCGCTGCGCGCATCTTCGCTCAATTTCCGCCACAGCCAGCTCGTGAGTGGATGTCGTTTGTTGATGGCTGACATCCCCATAAGGGAATGCTTCCCTTATCAACCCACCTCGTAGTATTTTGCTTCGCTCAATACTACTCAATGTTCGTCGTCCGGTTGGAGCGTAGCGAAAACCGGACTTGAGATCGCTCGTGCAGGGGGCGAAAGCCGTGCGGGGCATCCCCCTTGTCAGCATCTATACAGTTACTTTCATCCCTCGCAA
>JACQXV010000154.1 GCA_016208715.1 Candidatus Woesearchaeota archaeon
GAGTCCCGACACGGAGTGTCGGGACGAAGAATCTCGTCCCAAATACGCATAAAACGGAGATTCTTCACGGAGTTTACCCTGAGCGTAAGTAGATTCTTCGCTTCGCTCAGAATGACAGTAAGCGAAGGGTTCAGAATGACAAAAGGGGCATTTCGCAAGAGTTCGGTTATCAGATAATGAGTTATGAATGGCAAAATCCTGTTGTCGCGAAAGGTGGTCATCCCCTGGTTTAATGAATTCCCGTATAAAGAGACCAGGCAGTGGGGTAAGGCATATCGGGCTAAGTTGCCGGATACCCGGCAGGCCGCGCTTAAGGCCGTGCCTGACCCCAAGACATTCCGCAAACGGATGGCTAAACCAATAATTGATAGCGTCCAGCGGATGCTCAGAGATGATTTTGTCAGCCGAAAGGGCTTAACCAAGAAACAGATTATCAGCCGAATGAAGAAAGAACTCAATGCCCCAACCACGGCTCAGAAATACCGCAACGGCATTAAACAGGGATTTAAGACCCTTGACCGGGTCGGCCTTAATCGCGCGATGGCTGAATACCAACTCGGTCAGACCTTCGGCGCATATCGGTTTAGGGCGGCGATTGAGTCCGTTTTGGAATGGATGACCGGTATCATCCAGCCCAAGAAACTGGGCAAATTCAGAGCAGAACTCGGCAATCAATTACTCTCGTCCGGTATCCTTATTTCTAAGATGATGTATGCGCCGGACATCATTCAAGGTGAAAATGATAAAGTCAATCGGTTAATAAATAAATATATCAGGAAAGTGATAATACCGTTCCAGACCGGCGGCCCGAGCCACTGTGATTTTGTGGTTATCCCGGCCAGCGTTACGTCGGTTGATTCCACAAAGGTAAAAGAGATTGAGTATAAAATTTACTCGTCCCATCTGGGTAAAAAGAAGGCAGACTACCTCAGGCGAACGAGTATAGAAAAGGATTATTCCGCAACACCGCCTAATCCGGATGACTACCGACCGGGCAAGCCCGGTCCGGAAGCATATTTTGATATGGAGTTGGATATCCAAATTACTGGACTCTTGC
>JACQXV010000155.1 GCA_016208715.1 Candidatus Woesearchaeota archaeon
CTAGGGCCTATAGCTCAGGTGGTTAGAGTACACGCCTGATAAGCGTGAGGTCGGTAGTTCAAGTCTACCTAGGCCCACCATTTAGGTCAAATCCGAAGCACGAAATCCTAAATTCTAAACGTTTAGGATTTAGAGATTTGGATTTAGGATTTGCCTTTATTAGGGGGGTATAGCTCAGTTGGGAGAGCGCCTGCTTTGCAAGCAGGAGGTCAGCGGTTCAATTCCGCTTACCTCCATTGTTCTTTGACAAATAGGTAAAGGGCTTATAATCAAGTTAGTAAGGGCATACAGTGGATGCCTTGGCGCTAGGAGGCGATGAAAGACGTGGTAAGCTGCGATAAGCTTCGGGGAGCCGCTGAACAGGCTGAGAGCCGGAGATCTCTGAATGGGAAAACCCACTAGGAGTAATGTCCTAGTATCTGCTGCTGAATCCATAGGCAGTAGAGGCAAACGTCGGGAACTGAAACATCTAAGTACCCTCAGGAAAAGAAGGAAATTCGAGTCCCTGAGTAGTGGCGAGCGAAAGGGGAAGAGCCTAAACCAAGTATACGTATAGCCCGTGAGCGTTGTATACTTGGGGTTGTGGGGCTTTATCGGATAAGGTCATGGACTTATTGAGAAGTTAAAAATTCGGATTTCTAGCCGAATAGGCTTGGAAAAGTCAACCATAGAAGGTGATAGTCCTGTAGGTGAAAGAAACCGAACTTCTTGGATAAAGTACCCAAGTACCACGGGACACGGGGAATCTCGTGGGAAGCAGGGAGGACCATCTCCCAAGGCTAAATACTACCTAGCGACCGATAGTGAACTAGTACCGTGAGGGAAAGGTGAAAAGTACGGAGATGATCCGAGTGAAATAGTACCTGAAACTGTATGCTTACAAGCGGTAGAAGTTCGGTCTATAGTATGCTCTGTAGCAATACAGGGTCCACTATAGCGAATGACTGCGTGCCTTTTGTATAATGAGTCAGCGAGTTATTTTGTGTAGCAAGGTTAAGCCGTTAAGGTGGAGCCGTAGCGAAAGCGAGTCTTAAAAGGGCGCTAAGTTGCACGGA
>JACQXV010000156.1 GCA_016208715.1 Candidatus Woesearchaeota archaeon
CGGAGGGATTACTCAAGCGAGTTCATTGCGATTGGCGTATCTCGATAAAATGTTGGACGAGTATCGCCGACTGTATGGTGTGCCGCTCTCGGCGGATATTTGGACGATGCACGCTTTTATCTTGCCGGAGATGCGCGGCACGTGGGGTGCTGAGATTCCGCCGGGCTTGAAAGACAATACGGGTTGGTTGTTGGGGTTAGCCGATCACGATGACCTCAAACTGTTTCGTTCTCAGGTGATTGACTTCCGTCAATGGATGGCAGATCGCGGCTATCGCGATGTGCCATTGGTGATCACCGAGTATGGCATCCTCATGCCGCGCGAACTCGGTTACGGTCCCGAGCGCGTACAGAAATTTATGTTGGGGACATTTGATTTTCTGATGACGGCGCGCGATCCAAACACGGGGTTGTCATCGGATGAGGATCGTCTGGTGCAGCAGTGGGCATGGTTCAGTTTGGCAGACCCGATCTATCCAAACGGCAATCTCACCGATCCGATTTCCAATCGTTTGACTCCGTTGGGGATGACCTATCGCGAGTACCTGACTTCGCTTCGCTAAAGATGATGATATTATCGGCACCATGATTGACTGGATCAATGTTGGCTTTGGCGCTCTTTGGATTATCGGTTTAAGTGTGATCTTGGCGGCGTTGAGCATTGCCGAATACCAACGAACAACGGAATCAATTTCTTGGCGTGCGGCATTGAAGAGGCGCGGCTTTCAACTTGCTTTCAACGTGGGTCTTATGCTGTTTTGTTTTGGTTGGGCGGGCATGACGCGCGAAGTGTGGGAGCAGGTGGTGTGGGGGCTATTGGGGATCGCCTTTGCCTATTACGCTTGGAGTGCGGGTCGCACGAAGTAGCGAGTGGCACAAGTCGCGCAAGATTAATGCGTTTCCAAAGTAAATACCGCAATCTCGTTTGAGATTCGATGTTTTGTTTTTAATCCGGATTGTCCAAAATACAAATGATTAATACGAATCTTAAACATTCGAAACCATTCGTTCAACGAAACGTTCATGACGATGGATTGAAAGAATATTTTTGGTCGCGGGTGAATAAGTGCGGCAAGAATGGCTGTTGGGAGTGGCAGGGCACCATGCAAAATGGCACCCCGGTGATTTGGTATCAATACAAATGTATGTCGGCGCGGCAATATTCCTTGCGGCTGGCGTACGGTGAAAACGTTCCGCAGGTTTCCCGCCGGCGACGATGCACTAATGAGAAATGTGTCCGCCCTTCTCACCTTGTAGAGCAGAAAGACGAAAAAATCAATCTGGATCGACTGTCTCGCGAGGAAGTGTTGGCGGTGATGTACTTAGCCGACAAATACAAAACGCAACTCAACGTCAGAGCGTTAGCGGCACACATGAAAAAAGGTCATTCGGCTGTCTGGTACATTGTCCACCACTACTCGCACAAGAAAGTCGAGTTGCCTGTTGGCTATCGTCTTCCAGCTCGCTACGAAAAAGTACCGGGATTTCTCCGGCGTCGATTTGTGCCGCAGGCGATTAGCGATGATCAGCGCAAAATGTTGTTGGACAAGATCAATCGCTGTAAAACGCTCACTGACCGTGAACGTCTTGCGCTACGCGCTCGTTATGGACTGGACGATCATCCACCCCTAAAGTTCAGCGAAATTGCGCGTGAGATGCGTTTGACCGAGAATGCGGCGTGGGGATTGGTTCGGCGTGCGTGGAACAAAGTAGAAAAGGTACGATAGTAAGATAGTTAACGACCCCCGCTTCGCGTTGCTCAAGAGTATCATGCTGAATCAAAAGCCGCCCTCGTAATGAAGGCGGTTTTTTATTTAGATCAGTAAGATACGAACAGAGATTTGTTCGTTAAAGGGGAGGGGGCTTGGACTATAATGGTTGCTCATCCCCATTCTTCGTCATTCAAATTCCACAATCAACCGGGGCATCGTCTATGACCAAACTTTTTCAGCGCCTTTGGCTTATCACCGCACAAGTTTTAAGCACGCTTGTTTCCGTCATTCTCGTGACGTACACGGTTGCCCTTTTAATCCAGACGCCATATGCCGGTTTTCATTGGGATTCGCCCAGCAAAGAAATACGAGCGATCTATGTGCCAAGTGCCGGTATGCTTAAAGTAGGTGATCGTATGGCTAAGATTGGTCTCATTAACATGGCTGACTATGATACCGATCTACGGCTGACATTGTTTGACAACGTGAAGATCGGAGAGATCGTGCCGATAACGGTGTGGCGTGATGATCAGCTGATCACCGTGAGCTGGAAATTTCCCGGCTACTCCAGCGACGAGTTTTGGGGACGGATGAGCAACCAATGGTGGTTGGCATATCCCTTTTGGATTGCTGGCATTCTTGGATTATGGTTTCTGCGTCCCAAAGATACGGGTTGGCGTCTATTTATCGCCTTCAACTTCTTGACGGCGATCTGGCTTATTGCGAGTAGTGTCTCGCGTTCACACACGTGGTATAGCGCGATTATGTTGCGATCGGCTATTTGGTTATATGTCCCTGTCAGTTGGCATCTTCATTGGGAATTACCACGTCCATTGAGACAATTCCCTAAAAGTGTGTGGTGGGTATTGTATGGGGTCGCCGGGTTACTGGCTGTAGCAGAATGGTTTAAGTTGGTGGCAATCAACGCGTATGTGATCGGTCTTTTGTTGGCATTCGCAGGTAGCACACTATTGTTCATCATTCATTTTATCTTCCACCGAAATGAACGCCGAAGTCTCTTTCCGATTTTGGTTGCTGTGTTGTTTGTCTTTGGCATGCTAACCGTATTAAGCAGCCTGTATATCGTCACACTTGCACCGCCTTTCCTCTTAACGCTGCTGACTATGCCTATATTGCCCGCCGCCTACTTCTGGGCAGTACATCGCCGCAGGTTTAGCACACGCGAGCTGCGCTCCAATGATGTTTTCATTACTTTTATATTTCTGGGATTGCTCGGTGCATTTGTTTTATTCGCTCTCTCCTTTCTAAAGCCGTACCTCGATTCTCCCGGGGCGAACATTGTCGTTGCTGTTGGGTTAGCCTTACTCGTCGCGCTAATTGCGATTACAGGGTTTGCGCCCTTTAAGCGTTTCGTTGAACGCCGCGTTTTGGGCATCGCGTTGCCAAAACAGGAACTTATCGAAACATATTCGGCGCGTATCACTACCGGGCTCAAATTGAAAACGCTGGTTGCGTTGTTGACGGATGAAGTCCTCCCCAGTTTATTGATCCGCCAATCTGCTTTGATCGAAATCAACGACGGCATAATTACTGTCATCTACGCTCAAAATGTAGAGGCACGACAACTGCCGAGATACAGTGATCTACCTGTGTTGTTAGATGGCGCGGGTCGCTATCATGTCCCTGCCGAAAATGGATCGCTCCCGTTTGGATGGGCGCATCTCGTTCTCGCACTGTCGGTTGAGCAACAACCGATGGGTGTTTGGTTGTTAGGACGGCATGACCCGGATGATTATTACAGCCCGCAGGAAATTAAAGTTCTGCAATCACTTACTCATCAAACGGCAATTGCTCTGACCAACATCTCGCAAGCCGAACAATTGCGCGCGCTCTACCAGCGTGATATCGATCAGCGTGAAGTTGAACGGGCGAGTCTAGCGTGTGAATTACACGATCGGGCGCTCAACGAACTGGCAGTGTTCAAGGAGGGTCTTGGAGACGATGTTATGTCGCCGAATTCCCAAGACAGTTTTGAAAAAATTATTGCCAGTCTACGGCAGACAATTTCTGATTTGCGTCCCCGCATGTTGGATTATGGATTGTACTCGGCGCTGGTGAGTCTGGTTGACGCTCTGCAAGATCGCGTTGGCGATAGCGTGAAAATAGTGCTGGAAGTACCCGAAGGCGAATCAAGTGTGCGGTATAAGGAACAAGTCGAGCTGTATACGTATCGCATCGTGCAGCAAGCGTGTGAGAATGCGCTGAAGCACGCACAACCACGCACACTCACTGTGCGCGGCAGACTCGAAGCACAGTCCTTTCATTTCGCAATCGAAGACGATGGTACGGGGTTTGAGTTGGCAGGAAAGAACGATTTAGCAAAATTGCAAGGCGACGGTCATTTTGGCTTGGTGGGGATGTATGAGCGGGCCTCTATCATCGGTGCCAATCTGCATATTGCGTCAGCTGCTGGACACGGTACGCGGGTGGAAATTAGTTGGCGGTTTTCTAGTTAATGGGCAAACAAGGCAAACGTATAGACATTTGTAATGTTTTATTCTTTGAAGTATTGAAATTAGAGAAGGACTCTGCTATTCTAAAACATAGGAGAGCGCATTGGTGAAATTCTGTTGTGTAATTGGGTGGAGGATTCCTCATGCTTCCTAAAATTAGGCTGGCGATCCTGGATGATCATCAGGGCATTGTTGATGGTTACAGATGGCGGTTGAGCAAGATCCCACAGATTGAAATTGTAGGTGTGGTGTCGTCAGGCGTGGAGTTGGAAGATCTGCTGCGGCAAACCGCTGTTGATGTAGTGTTTTTGGACGTTGATGTCCCTACAGCTCCCGATAACCCTAGCCCTTATCCTATTCTTCACGTCATCCCCAGCATAAAACAAAAATACCCCAATCTCTCTGTTCTGATCATTTCAATGATTGCCGAACGCGCCTTGATCAAGGGTGTCATGAACGCTGGCGCAAGCGGCTATATCCTTAAAGACGATACCGCATCTATCAAAGAGTTAGGATCCATCGTGTTGGCGGTGGCAGAGGGAGAGATACGCTTGAGTCGTCGGGCGCAACAAGAGATTCTCAAGCGTAAATTGGAAGATTTGCCGGACCTCACACCTCGACAATTGGAAGCGCTCTCGTTAGCGGCGGCTTATCCGGAATTTTCTCGTAATGATCTGGCTGCCAAAATGTGCATCACCAGTTCCGGTGTGCGTAACCTGCTTTCTCAAGCCTACTTTCGTCTTGGGGTAACTAATCTTGCGACGGCGGTGGCGAAGGCGCGCCAGCTTGGTTTGATTACTCCGCTACCCCCTTCGTTTTATTAATTGATAGAAACAAAACAACTGCCGCACCGGTTCAACTTGCTTCTCCAGAAAAGATTCCAGCGACTCCTTGTGGTGAAGTGGCATCGTTCGCAAAAGATCGCGCCCTTCCTGATGACGGTGCAGCAAATGGTGAATGCCGTAACCGATCGCTCCACTACCGAGCAAGATCGTTTGCGCTTCGATCAGGGCTTCAGGATCCTCGATAGCTTGACGCAATTTCCGGAAACGTTCACGCTGGGGATGTTCGACTGTTTGTGCAAACAATATTGGGAGTTGGACTTTTGACAAAAACAAGAGTGCCTGGTCGGGTGAGGACGAGCGCCTGCGAGTGGCATCAGGTGTAATTCAACCGACGATGAGGCAGGGCAAACCGCCTGTGCCTAACTTGCAGCAGAATGTTGCTGTGAGTCAGAGTCGGTCGCTCGCGCAGTCTGGTGAGACCTTTCCTGAGCAAGGTCGAAGGAATGGGAGTGAGGCTCATGCTGTTCGTATCTTGGATGGTGTGAGAGAGCTCGCGTATCAACCAGAACCCCCCGCCTTTAGTAATGTTGAGTAGGAATACAGATGACAGTGTCATCGCAGGGTACTTCAACTTCGTCCCTTTCCAAGCGGACTTTGCACTTACGAAGGGAGAAAGCACAGGCTC
Source organism: Candidatus Woesearchaeota archaeon (assembly GCA_016208715.1). Lineage (GTDB taxonomy): Archaea > Nanobdellota > Nanobdellia > Woesearchaeales > UBA11576 > JACQX01. The sequence goes on from JACQXV010000156.1 coordinate 5,656, forward strand.
ACCTGATCCGCGATTTCGATCTTTTATGCGTTGACACTGTCATCTCCGTCGGACTCGCGCTTTGTCCTGAAAATACAGGTCAAACACAACTGACACCGATCTTTCCCAACTCAACTAATCATATAGGCGTGGGGAGTAGTCAGGCCTGTTGGAAATCGCGCGACGGGTGACGCGGGATGAGATCAGGTAGCCGTGTGAACGCTGACTAAGGATTGACCAGAAGTAGCGCACGCGCTATAATCGCTCCGTGAGCAAACAAAGAAAAGTGTTTGACAAAATTATGGCAGGCAAGTCGGATGCTAACATTGACTTTGCCGATCTCTGTCACCTGCTACGGCAATTGGATTTTGTCGAACGCACTAAAGGCAGTCATCACGTTTTCAAAAAGCCTGACGTGCCAGCGATTGTGTTGCAAGCCGACAGCGCTAAAGCTAAAACATATCAGGTGCGACAAGTGCGTGACATTTTCAAGAAGTTTAAGATCGAGGTCAATCTATGAATAAGTACGAAATCTTTCTCTATTGGAGCGATGAAGATAAAGCCTTTATTGCCGAAGTTCCTGATTTACCCGGTTGCGCGGCACACGGCAAAAATCGAGCGGAGGCGATTATCAACGCGGAAGCGGCGATGGCGTTGTGGGTTGAAACAACTCGTCAATTTGGCGAGCGCATCCCCAAGCCAAGCGGGAAGTTGTTGACTGTCGCGCAAGCCGCGCAACGCATGGGTTTAGGGGTGGCGATGGTGCGCCGCTATTGCGCCAATGGGCAACTGCCTGCGACGAAGATCGGACGCGATTGGGCAATTCGGCAAAGAGATATAGAATCTTTTGCCGCTATCACCCGGCAGCGCGGCAAACATTTGCAACAAGTTCACGCCCAACCTAACTTTTGAGCAGATATAGTGAGACTGGGCAAAAACAGGTAACCCTGCCATCTCATAAATAGTGAGAGTAGCCTAATTGCGTCAAATGTCGATAACCTTTGTTTTCCGATCTTCTGTGAGCTTCGTGCGGCCGGTCTCATTATTTGTGGATCGGCCAGTCTCAACATTTGTGAGACTCAACCATTCAAAAACACCGTGATTCTCGATTGTTGTCTCATAGTTATTGAGACTGAGTCTCACACATACTGAGACTGACCTAACTTTTGAACAGATATAGTGAGACTGGGCAAAAACAGGTAACCCTGCCATCTCATAAATAGTGAGAGTAGCCTAATTGTCGTCAAGTGCCGATAGGCTTTGTTTTCCGATCTTCTGTGAGCATCGTGCGGCTGGTCTCATTATTTGTGGCTCGGCCAGTCTCAACATTTGTGAGACTCAGTCTCAATATATTTGAGACATTCTCAGTATTTATGAGACTCTACAAAATAGTCAAAAAAGACGCTGTTGGAGAGCGTCTTTTTTGCTGTTATATAACACGGTATAATTTGCATTATACTGGCTAAGTGTGCTACAATGCCTGTATAACGGTGCTGAAAAGCACCCCTTAGGCGCATAAATAAGCCAGTATAAGCATATCAAGCCCTGCCGGGCAGAAAGGAACACCCATGCTCCCTTATAGAACATTCAAGATTCAAGGTCGTCACCTCGCCCCACACGCACTCGCCCAAGTCATCCCTCCCGCCGAGGATCAGCTCATGGAAATTCATCTCGTCAATGGCGAGATCATCATCGTGGACGATCCACAATCGGCGCAAGCCTTCGCTTCTTTCCTTGATTGCCACACGCTTGACTTTTCAAAACCCCATCAGGTGAAGAAATGAATTCAAAAGGATGAAACCGAATGTACAAAAATTGGTTTATCGAATTCAGCGAGAACAAACAAGAGCGGCACGGCATTCTCACTGCTACCGCGAAGTGCCAAGACGAACGCGCAGTGCGAAAATTCTACAAGATACATCACCCCGTCGCGCAGATTAAACGCGTCGTCGAGTTTGGGCAACTACCGGCTGTGCAAAAGGCGCAAGCACAGATAGATAGACGCGCACAGGTCAAGACGCTCTGCCCGCGATGCCGGAAGTCGGTCTCTGTTGAAAAAGGTCGCTTCGTGCGGCACACGAACAAGCAGCGCGTGACGTGTGTCAATAGTGGCTCGTGGGCAGAGTCCAGACAACAGTTGTCGCGGCGAAAGGCGTAAGTTAGCAAGCGATCACGTCATGCAAAGAGAATTTACATTCCGCATAAAAGAAGAAGGTTTTCGCAAATGGCATACCGTCATTGCTGTTATTGATGTGCCTGAGAATTGGGACACTATTAGCGATGATGACCAGCGCGAATATCTAATTCGCCCACAAGGAAATCGCATGCACCCTGGTCAAATTTTGCATAATCCTTCATTGTTCGAGAAACACGCGATGAACGGCATCGAAAATGGTGTAGTAGATTTTCGTTTCCAATCACGCCCGAAGCCCAAGCATTGCTCACGCGCCAAACTTGAAAGGAAAAGAGATGGACGATCCAACACAACTCACCCGCGAACAACTGCTCGGCTTGATTGACGATCTGCAAGCGCACATCACCCTCGGCGAAGACGATCTCCGCAAACTGATCACGGCTTCGCAAGCGGCGGCGCGCGAGATGCAGCGCGTGCAGAAAGACCCGGCGGCGAAGATCGATCCGCAAGTAGCCGTAAACTTGTTAGCCGTGTTGAAAGAAGTCACGGCGCTGGAATGAAAGGAGATCAATGAAAACAAAACGCTTCACCATCCCTACATTCTTTCTTGTGGGAGTCGCTATTCTTGCAGGGTTCTTGTATTACGAATTGTTCAGTCAGTCGTTTTGCAAAGGTTGGATATGCGCGGAGATAGATCCTCGTTTCGTGTTAGATGTACCGCAACTGGTTTTAGTTTTGGGGTTGCACCTTTTGCCCGTGATCCCTGTATCGAATGGTCGTGTCAATGTGATCGTTTGGGGACATGAATACTCTCATGCCTTCACGATGAGTTTGTTCGGTGTGACCGGCATCCGCCTTAAATGGAATGTGCCACTTGTGGGCGATCCGCAGTCGGCGATATTTTTCCGGCGTCTGTTGGCACGGTTTCCCGGAACGCATAACGTCTCCAGCGACTGTTTCCTGACAGGCGAACAATATGTCTTCGTCGCTCTCGCCCGGCGATATTGCTTCTACCGTTTTGGATTGTATGGTGGTGAGGTCTCATCTCAAATTTTGTGTTGCTGACGGCGATCGTATTTGAAACTCTAACCATGCTAGCCGATATTTTTTTCACAGGATGTGTGCTGACCCTTCCATACAATAGTCAGGTGTCTCTCAAAGATGAAGGATTTTCTCTGCTTGTTGTGATGAAAGGAGATCACGATGATGGTTGATCAACTTTTAGATATCGAAGAACGATTACGCGATCTCGAACTCGGCAACGAGGACGTGCGCGCCGAATTGCTCCGTGATCGTAATCGCTTGATGGGCGGCGATCCCAACAAGACCGATCAGCAATTGCTCGAAGAGTATTACAAACCGTTTGTTGCAAAGGCGCGCGGCGTCGGTTGAATGGGTGACTCGATGACCGATTTTCAAGAAAAGGTGTTGGCGACCATTCGCTCGTTCCCGAATCAATCGGCGTCCACGATTGAAGTCGCATGGTCGCTACCGCAATGGAAGAATCGGAAAGGACACGCCGGCGTTGTGTCGGCGGTGAGAAAAGCGGGGTTCACGTTAGCGGAAGCTGGACATATCAGAATCGGCTACGAGACGCACTACCACCGTTACTACGCCAGTCACCCACCGAACGC
>JACQXV010000157.1 GCA_016208715.1 Candidatus Woesearchaeota archaeon
GTGCATATTACGAGTTACTTGTTCGCGGGTCTTGCCCGTTGCAACACACCCCGGTAAATCGGGCGAGTAAGCAGAGAAATTTTTCTTGCCTTTTTCAATAACAATCAGGAAGCGATACAATTTTAGTTCTCCTTATACCAGCCATCTTTTTCGATCAACTTGATCGCATCACGAATTTTCATTGTTAGCCCTTTTGATAGCCGATTCTAGCACACGGCAGAAATGACACGGCGCGTATCCGCTTATCCGCTTTCATAATCCGTTGAAGATAATTCGATCTCGGTGAAGTATAATTCCAATCGCCCATGAAGAAAATCAACGATAACGGTATGATAGCCGAATATGATTTTTCAAACGGCGTGCGCGGCAAACATTATCGCCAAATGCAACGGGGATACACCATCACCATCTTCAATTCAGCTGGCACGACGACAGTTAAGCGTGTGCGCTCTTTGAAAGAGATCGCGCCGCGTCGAAGAAAGGCAATCCTGCAAACGATCATTGAGTGAAAGGGGTAATGTCATGCTTCATCACAGATACTTCAAATCAGTTTCGCTCATAGTGTTCCTCTTACTTGCAAGTTGCGCGACTCCAACAACTACGCCAAGCAATTCCAATTTGCAAGTCAACCCGCCAACTTCTCAATCGCCCAAACCAGTTGCCGAAACTATTCGGATGAACAACTGTGGTGGCAAAGCAGATGCGAAGCAGACAGCAGAAAGGTTTTATGCGGTCACAGTTGAAGGTGAATTATCTATAGGAGTGAGCGCTGAAGTTGTTAAAGCGCAAGTGGGAGCAAAATATGTGAGTTCAAGTGGCACATCAAAAAAACAAGAGTTGATTGCCCCCGCTGGGACAAACATGGAATTCATTTTGCTTTGGACAGAAGATGTCAAAACAGGCACAGTGACTGTTGAAGGAAAATCAGGGCAGGCAACCTATCAAGTTAATACGCCTATATCTGTTGAACTCTCATCAAGCAAAGATTTGAGATGTGGAGGATCATTGACACAACTAACCACACAACCTGCACCAACACCTATACCAATCCCCACATCAACGAAGGTTCCGCCTACACAACAACCACTTGCTGCAACCCAATCAGCTCCTGTTCAAATTACTTCGGTGGCGACAGAGGGTGGTGTAAAAAAAACCTATTTCATAAGACTGGAGAGCAAAGAGGCGCTCACAGGTCATGCTGACAAATTTCAGACTGACAAATTTCAGAATCAAAGGGGATGCATTGCCTATATCATAATCGGCCCTGGAGATTTTCAATTTACAATTGAAAGCGGCATTTGGTATAAGTGGATAAATGTAACAAACCAGTGGCATGATGCACTACTTCAAGAACAAATCGATATTCTTGTAAACAAATATTCTTGCAAGCCCCCGATCCAAACATTCCGATTGCCTTAAATCACTTCACCTCAACCCTCCCCACTTCCAACTCGTCCTCACTCACTTCCGTTCCCTTCACGTCAAATGCCTTATACCGTTTTCCATCGGCACGGTCATACATTCCAATGGTAATACGATACTCACCCGCGATCAACGGCGCATCAAAAATAATTAGGCGCACGTCTTCGATCTCGTGTCCGGTACGCCACGCGCTCGGTGGCAGTAAGCCGTTTAAGCTTTCGCCATCGCCCTGCCCGACCAACGCGCCGCTTGAATCCAAATAGGCGCACGTCTTCGATCTCGTGTCCGGTACGCCACGCGCTCGGTGGCAGTAAGCCGTTTAAGCTTTCGCCATCGCCCTGCCCGACCAACGCGCCGCTTGAATCCAAAACGTGAACGAAGATCGTGTCTGTTGGCTTCGCCGCATTCAACGAGCGCCACAAGAGAGTCACGCGCAAACTATTTCCATCACGCATCACACTTGCACTCGTCACTTGCGCCACATCGCCCACGCGCCCGATCAAAGTTGAAGTGAGTGGAGACGCTCTCACGTCGCCCACATAGTTAATCGTCAGCGATCCATCACGCCCATAATCCGTCCACATCACCTTGTCCGCCCACAAGATCGAGTCATACATCGCATCGCTGGCGTGGGCGTTTGCCGAGCCGCGCGTGTTCACAAAATACGGCGAAGCATCCATCATCGGCTTCATCAATTGAAAATCACTCAACGACTTCGTTTCCATTTTCACGCCCGTCGTGAAGCGCACAAAATCGCTCAGGTCTTGCGAGACGGGCGCGACCAACATGCCCCAAGAGCCCAACGGATAAAGTTGTTCACGATACATAAATCGATCTGGCGCGTTGACGAACAATAACCGCCCGCCCTCTTTGCCAACATTGATTACTTGATCCATCCAACGC
>JACQXV010000148.1 GCA_016208715.1 Candidatus Woesearchaeota archaeon
CATACCGCGCTTCGTCCGAGCGGATGATCTCGTTGCGCAATGCAATTTTCATAATTTCACGATCGGTAATCTCCAGTCGTCTCATTCCCGTATTCCTCCCTACGTTCATAATACATGAGGAACGACGAGAATGCAATAAAATTATGCTGCATTATTTATGCCGCTCTATATAATAAAGGGGCGTATTGTCAAAAGATTCCTACTTATAATGCTCAATTCCCTTTCTTCTCATACTCTTATTTAATATGGACTTGCCTCCCCCCACTGAGGTAGGGATTTTTTAAGATTTTGATTTAAAATCTATATCTAAAAGTCGCCGCCGACTTTGTGGGAATGTGGGAAAGCCGTAGGCTTTTCCACATTTCCACAAAGTCTTTTAGGGTTTTATTTAAAATGGGCTTGCCTCCCCCTACCGAGTAGAGTTAAATGGAGTTGCGAAGACCATTTGGAGGCAACCCCCTATGTCCAAAATAGCCCGCTTCGTCATCTGGATTTGCTCCAAGTTCACCAAGAACGAAATAGAGCAGATTATTGCCGGCCTTCTCGATGTCCTCGAAGACCGCAATCCAGAGGTAAAGCCAAAAGACGATTTCAAAGAGAAGCACCCCAATTATAGGAACTTTTCCGTTGACCCCTTAGCGCCATTAACTGAACCTCCACAGCCAGAAAAACCTCTCCCCTTGAAGGACTACAAGCAAATCCTTGCAGCCTATGAGTTGACCCATGGTAAGCCTTTATCTCCCGTGAAATATCACCCCACCTCTCCCCGTGTGCCTCAACTGATTGTCTGTGTCTGTTGCAAGGCTCCCCATCGCTATCTCTATTACAACGATGGGATCAAAAGAACTCAACTTCGATGCAAGCTCTGTCACCAAGTACTACTGCCCTTACTGTCACCATGCCCTCTTTACCTGGAAACAGAGAAAAGAGGTCACCCTCTACAAGTGCTCAAATGATCATTGCCCTCATCGGGCACGAAGGATGGGAAAGCTCAATGAGAGGGAGAAGACCCTTATCACCAAACGAAGCTCTCAGTTTAAACTCTCCTACCAGTACAGGGAATATCATTACCAACCCCATGAACTGACCCACGCCCGACCAGAACAACCGACCGTCGATCTGGCCAGAATCCACAACGCCCCGGATATCCTCGGCCTTATCCTCACCTTTTACGTCTCCTTTGCCTTAAGTGCCCGAAAGACCGCTCTGGTACTCCGATCCGTATTCTGTATCCACCTCTCCTATCAAACGGTACTCAACTATGCGGCTGCGGCCGCCTTCTATTGCCATAGCTTTAACCTATCCCGTAAAGGATCCATTGATGAAATAAGCGCAGGGGATGAAGCCTACATCAAGGTCGTGGGAAAACATCACTATGTGTTCTTCTTCATCTCTTCCGAGAGTCTGAAGATCACGGCCTACCATGTGGCAGACACCAGAGAAACCCTTCCTGCCATTATTGCAATGAGAGAGGCCATTAAGAACCGAGAATCCATCCTTACAGCACCGAAAGGTGATAGGACTCCAAAATCTCGACACTGAGTCCGAAACCTACCGACCCTACAAGCAGCTCATCGAACGACTCAACCGAACCTTTAAACACCATGTCAAACCGTCCCACGGCTTTAACAGCATCAATGGTGCACTCGCCCTTACCACGCTCTTTGTGACCCATTACAACTTCTTAAGACCCCACATGTCCCTCAATTACCGAACGCCCATTGCCCTTCCTGAATTGGAAAGCATTACCACCATCCAGGGCAAGTGGGCAAAGATCCTCTCACTGGCCGCATAAGGTAGCTTCTCTTCAATTGTCAAAGAACACTTCTTATAGAGTCGAGTCTACGACTTACCAGTCTGCCTCTCTATCCTATTACCGATACCGAACCACCGTAATGCTCAGTCTTACCGCCTTTCTTACTAAAGACCCTCTTGTCTTTCTTCCCGGTCATCCATCGTGCCCCTTTTCTCATATATCATTCCCTACTTTTCATAAAACTTTTGACAATATCAAAGACTTTTTAGATCAAAAGAGTTTAAATCGGCCATCGAATTCTGGCTGAACCGTTACCCGGGTGAAGACCCGATCTTCCTCCTCCCTGATCGCTGCCATCATCCACATGAAACCAATGGTCGTCCCAGGGCTTGCCACATTGTAATGGAAACCCTTTTTGATGGCCACGGCATCTCC
>JACQXV010000201.1 GCA_016208715.1 Candidatus Woesearchaeota archaeon
AGGTCGGGTTTCGCCCGGATGGGCATGGATCAAAATCTCAAGCACAAAAGAGTGGCCTAAAATTCTATACTGGATACATCCTCCTTTGTGTACAATCAGGCCGGGTTTTGCCCAAATCAGAGCCTTGAGGTTGGAACATGGTCCATTTCTTATTGAGTCAGCGAGCTGAAGTTATGCTGTCAGCCAAACCGGACGCCTGGAAGCCACCTGGACTTACAGAAGTCAGCATAGCGTTACAGCAGATAGAGTGCCCGCCAGTTGATTCCTTTATTGTGTTTCTTACAACGTACGGAGGACTTCAGTACAACCCCTATATCCAACACGGAAAGCGTTTCTATCAGGTTCAATTCTCGCCTCTGCCAGGCCGATTTCCTCTTGATTTACGTGAAGTTGTCTCCAAAGTGAACAATGACTGGGTGCTTGATCTTGGAGTACACCACAGACTGGGACAATTTGGCTTTTGCCTCGATACCTCAGGCAGAGTTTTGTGGGAGTATGAAATTCCTATTTTTTCATCTATTGAGCACCTGATTGAGTCAGATGCACTTGAAAACATGCTTGGACAAGTTGAAGGCAGGTGGATCTGGGTAAGCGGAATAACCCATTCTGATCCTTCGACTATCCTGGATACATTGATTGATTTGCAAAAAGTCACAGAAGCCTCAGGTCAATGGAATACCTGGTGGATTGGAGATGGACTGTTTGTACGATATTTTCTTTCCTGGGAATGGGGAGATCGTCCAAGGGTACTTTGGATTTATGCTCAATCATCTAGCAATTTGAATCGCCTGTTGATGCAGTTACGGCCTATTTTCAAGAAACCGCCAGTGCTGAGAAGCTGGCCTTTTGTTGCCTCAGAAACCGATCAGAGCGCCTGGTAAGGTTATGTTGGAACAAACACACCATAGCTGGTTTTATAAAAACCATGGCTATTACAAATAAAGTATGATCACTATGAAAAGATCTGAATTTCCCCCAGATGCCCCACTCAATCAAATTCGAGATTGGCCGACGTACTTTGAGCAGGTTCGCCAGCGTCCAGGAATG
>JACQXV010000202.1 GCA_016208715.1 Candidatus Woesearchaeota archaeon
GTGGCTTGACCGATCATGTGTGGACGATGCGCGAACTGCTGATGTTCAAAATCGCTCCGTCACCCTATGTTCCACCCAAACGTCGTGGGCGACCGCCCAAAGTTGTGGCAACTACCCTTCACGCTCAAGTGGGGTAATACCTAATCCGCTACATACACCGAATTGCTGCTATCCAAAGCGATACCCATTGGGCGGTCGAACTGACCTTTATCAGTTCCAAAGGTTCCCCATGGCTTGGGGTTCTTTCCAATGGCGCTGGATCTTATGATGCGATTATTGCCAGTATCTGCGACATACACATACCCGTTTTTTCCCACCGCCACGGCACGTGGATTTCGCAATCGCCGTTTGCCACTGCCTTCTCCCCCCCATTGAGTAATGTAGTTACCAGCGCTGTCGAATTTCTGAATCCGATGATTTTTTGTGTCAGCGATATAGACTATATCCTCGCTGTCAATGGCTATGCCCGAGGGAGAATTAAACTCGCCAATTCCATTTCCGAATGTTCCCCAATGAGTACAAGTGTATTCTCTATCGCATTTGATAATGCGATGATTATTCTGATCTGATATGTAGATATTTTGTGCACTATCCAAAGCTAAACCGGAAGGCGAAAACAGACTAGTCCCATTCAAAAAATCACCCCAATTGAAATAGGTACGATCCTTCTGGGAAATATTTGTCATTCGATGCAGACCTTGATTCGCCACAATAATTCTTTTGTTGGAGTCTATCACCAATGCAGACGGACTGAGAAGAACGGTCCTGTCTGCGCCCCAACTACGGCGAAAGACGTAGTTACTTGCATTGGAGATTTTATCTGTTGCACTTGACGCTGGCACAGCGAACGTAATTGCCCAGAGCATTAGCGGCAGCCAGAAGAAAATCAAGGCTTTGATATATAACATGGTGTATTTTCCTCCTTTAGAATGAAAAGATTGCACAGGCAGAAGCTGGGTCGTGAGTCAAAATCGCAAAAGTGAGGGTCAGAAAAACATTTGAAATCGCGCCAATTCAACACAACTACAATTCCAGGAAAATTCCGGATGAACGATTTCACTTGAGAGCTAACAGTACTGACAAGTAGTTGCCTATGGTGGAATTATTGTCGGCGTATCCATGGGTGCTTCAGTGTTCGTCGCAGTGGGCGTAGACGTTGGCAATAATGTCCCGGTAGGCGTCGCAGTGAACGTGGGTGTCGGGCTAGAACCACCCGGTGTATAGGTTTGAGTTGGCGTCAGCGTATCGCTTGGTGGTGCTGGGAACGTCTTGGTCGGTGTCGCAGTACTTGTTCCTGTGGGCGTTCCGGTTGGAGTCGGAGTGCTTGTTTGTGCCTTTGTGGCTGTTGTTGTAGGAGTACAGGTTTTGGGTGGTATCCTAGTTCGTGTTCGCAACTCGGGCTGTTTGTTGGTAGAAATTTTCGGGGCTGAAATGGAATTAGCCTCCGGAGTGAATCCCTTTTTGTACCAGCGCTGTAAGCGTACATTGCATTTGTCTGTCACGTACGCAATGTTTCCATCCTTAGATACCGCAACGCCTGCCGGCTGCACAAAGCTTTTCTTGCTAGCTCCGTTTATGCCATTCCAAAACGCTATCGGATTTCCGTTATTATCGAACTTTTGAATCCGATTGTTGCCACTGTCGGCAACATAAACATTTCCTTTGTCATCCACCGCAATTGTTCGTGGCCAGTTGAATTGCCCTGCCCCGGTGCCTTGCTCCCCCCATTCGTAGATATATTGAAAACTTGAGTTGAATTTTTGAATCCGATTATTTCCTGTATCCGAGACAAAAACATTGCCATGCGTATCCACCGCAATACCATAAGGGCTGTAAAACTGGCGCGGGTTTGAACCATATCTACCAAATTGATAAATATATTTTAGGTTTCTATCGAATACTTGAACTCGATGATTGCCAACATCAGTTACGAATACTCTGTTGTTTAAATCGACCCAGATCCCTGCAGGGCTTTGGAATTGCCCGTTCCCGCTGCCCTTCCCTCCGATGCTCCCCTTTTGTTGAAACTTGGAATCAAATTTGAAAATTCTGTTGGCACCGAAATCAGTTATATAAATATTCCCCCGCTTATCCACGGCAACACCATATGGTCGACTGAAACTGTGCTTCAGGGCAGGCGGAAGAGGCGTGTTCGATGCGTTAAATTTTTGGATATTTTTTTCACTGCCATCAACGACATAAACCAACCCGTTTGTATCAACAGCAACTCCATAAAGGATCCCAAATCCTCGAGCACTGACTAATTTGCCTGCATAACTATATTTTTCGACATTAGGCTCAGCAATCGCTTCGGATGACCTACTGCTAGTCTCCTGTGTCACGAATATAACATGTGTCTCGGGATTATCTATAGGGACCACACTGCGCGTTCTTTTACTCGCAGCCAAGGCATTACTTCCTGCCACAGATTTGCTTGCACCTAGATGTCCATAATCACGACATCGTGTGCGCTGATGTAATCACGACATCGTGTGCACTTTAAAAGCCAAACATAATCACGACATCGTGTGCGATTTGACCATACTTCCCTGTAACAGGAGGAAGTATGGAAACCGACACGAGTGA
>JACQXV010000203.1 GCA_016208715.1 Candidatus Woesearchaeota archaeon
AAACCCGAAATCATCAGAGATAACGTTCCTCTGTCCACTTTCGGCTTGAGGACAAGCCGAAAGACCCGAATCTGCGTAAGGTGAGATGATAATAGATTCACTCATGCAAGTGTGGCCGGTCAGGGTTTTGACCTTATCCTTGAACGCCTGCACTTTATTTTGAGGAATCATCGTTTTGGGTTTCCATTTCCCATCGCCTCCAATTCCGCGATAGAAGCGAAAACCCAGGAAATCAAAACCATCGTTAGCATGCGTTATGAGTGTCTTTTCCGGGGACAATGTAAGATGCAGTTCATTTTGAAGGAAAGAAGCAATCTCGTCCTTCAACTGCCTGACATCCTGCAAATGTCCGTTATAAAAGAGCAGCCAATCATCGGCGTACCTGACATAGCCAGCATTACCCTTGCCGAGTTTCCGGTTCATCGTCCGCTGACACTGTGTCTTTCCCAGAAACCGCTCAGCAATGTACCGGTCAAACTCATGGAGGTAAATGTTGGATAGTAGTGGTGAAATCACACCACCCTGCGGTACTCCGCTATCAGTGTCTTTGTAAAGACCCTCTTCCATGACGCCAGCCTTCAGGAAGAGCCAGATGAGGTCAAGCACACGCTTGTCTGCTATGCGCCTTTTGATAAGGCTCATCAGCTTTTTGTGGTGAACGGTGTCAAAGTAACCTTTGATGTCCCCTTCAATCACATAGTACATGTGCTTTCCATCCATCATATGGGTTCTCACTGCGGCTCTTGCGTCCTGGGTGGAACGCTTGGGACGGAAGCCAAAAGAGTACTGGTGAAAATCCGCTTCAAAGATTGGCTCAATCACCATACGAATAACCTCTTGCACAATCTTGTCCCGGAAGGTCGTTATACCCAGCGGCCTCCTTTTCCCATCCTTCTTGGGGATGTACACCCTCCGACATGGTTGTGGGCGGTACTTTCCCGTGCGCAGAGATGTCCGCAATTCCTCCATGCGTAATTCCAGATTTTCCTCCCATTTTCTGAGAGTTACTCCGTCTACGCCGGGAGTTTGCGCACCCTTGTTCCCTGCTACGTTCCGGTATGCCTGATACAACCATTCACGGTCACAGACCAAATTCATGAGGTCACGGTATTGCCCCTCTTTATGGTCTGTAGCCCAAAGACTTAGTCGTCTGAAGCATTTCACGAATATTAGGCATGATGATTCCTCATGTCATGTTTCGTTATTCTGTCAGATGACAGTATCACAACTGAAGCCCTTCGCCATGTGGACGGCTTTCTCGCTGTATAGGAAATTATATAAATTCGTAGATGTTAACTAGCGGATATTGTTAGATTAACTTAATGCTAAATGCAGCGCATTTAACATTATCAACTAAT
>JACQXV010000204.1:0-2883 GCA_016208715.1 Candidatus Woesearchaeota archaeon
GCAGTATTAACAGCCAACATAACGGCACAGACCAATATCAGTTGTAATGGTGGAAATAACGGCAGTGCCACAGTTACAGCAGGTGGTGGAACAGCGCCTTACACTTATGTTTGGAATGATCCTGCGCCAGCCCAGTCAACAGCTACAGTAACTGCATTGACTTCTGGGACATGGACAGTAACGGTTACTGATGCTAACGGTTGTACCAAAACAGCAAGCGTAACTATTACCCAACCTGCAGTATTAACAGCCAACATAACAGCACAGACCAATATAAGTTGCAATGGCGGAAACAATGGTAGTGCGACAGTAACAGCAGGAGGTGGTACAGCGCCTTATACTTATGTATGGAACGATCCGGCACCAGCCCAGTCCACAGCTACAGTAACAGGCTTAACTGCAGGTACATGGACAGTCACAGTGACTGATGCCAATAGTTGTACAGTTACAGCAAGCGTAACCATAACCCAACCGACAGTATTAACAGCTACTATAACTGCTCAAACAAATATCAGTTGTAATGGCGGAAGTAACGGTAGTGCAACAGTGACAGCCGGGGGCAGTACAGCACCATATACTTATGTATGGAACGATCCTGCTCCTGCCCAGTCAACTGCAACAGTAACAGGCTTGACAGCAGGTACATGGACGGTAACAGTTACAGATGCTAATAGTTGTACAACAACAGCAAACGTAACTATAACACAACCGACAGTATTAGCAGCCAACATAACAGCGCAAACAAATGTTAGTTGTAATGGGGGCAGTAATGGTAATGCCACAGTAACAGCCGGAGGCGGCACAGTGCCATATACTTATATATGGAACGATCCTGCTCCGGCACAGTCAACAGCCACAGTAACCGCTTTGACAGCAGGAACATGGACAGTAACGGTAACAGATGCAAATAGTTGTACAGTGACAGCAAGTGTTACTATAACGCAACCGACAGCGTTATCAGTTATCGGTTCAAGTACAAATTCTACATGCGGAACGTCTAACGGTTCGGCATCAGTAATTGCCTCGGAAGGAACGCCTGGATATAGCTATGACTGGTCGCCCAATGGCTATACAGGAGATGGTACAAGCAGCTATACGAATTTACCGTCAGGGACATATACAGTAACAGTAACGGATGCGAATAGTTGTACAGTGACGAGCAGTATTACAGTAACTAATTCGACAGGCCCGACAGCGAGCATATCGTCGCAGACGAATGTATCGTGTAATGGTGGCTCAAATGGACAAGCCACAGCGACGCAATCAGGAGGCACTGCCCCATATACTTATGTTTGGAACGACCCGGCTCCTGCGCAGTCCACAGCCACAGTCACCGGCTTAACAGCAGGAACATGGTCTGTAACAGTAACAGATGCGAATTCATGTACATCAACTGCAACCGTAACGATAACACAACCGGCAGTCTTAACAGCGAATATAAGCTCACAAACGAATGTAAGTTGCAACGGGGCTTCGACAGGCTCAGCCACCGTCACGGCAGGTGGAGGTATAGCTCCTTATACTTATGTATGGAACGATCCTGCTCCGGCACAGTCAACAGCGACAGTGACGGGTTTAACGGTAGGGACATGGACAGTAACGGTGACGGATGCCAATAGTTGCACAGCTACGGCAAGCGTAACCATCACCCAACCGGCTGCCTTAACAGCGAGTATAGTTGGAACCAATGTATTATGTAATGGAGGGACTACCGGTTCAGCCAATCTGACCGCAGGCGGAGGAACTATCCCCTATACTTATTTATGGTCGAACACAGCAACAACGGAAGATCTAAGCAATTTAACAGCTGGGACATATACAGTAACTGTAACGGATGCAAACAGTTGCACAGTCACTGCAAGTGTAACTATAACACAACCTGCAGTATTAACAGCGACAATAACCGCACAGACGAATGTTAGCTGCAATGGGGCTTCGACAGGCTCAGCCACCGTTACAGCAGGGGGAGGTACAACACCCTATAGTTATGTATGGAACGATCCTGTACCTGCCCAGTCCACAGTCACAGTAACCGGCTTGACAGCAGGGACATGGACAGTCACAGTAACAGATGGAAACGGTTGTACCCAAACAACAAGTGTGACCATAACGCAACCTTCAGTATTAACAGCCAACATAACAGCCCAGACGAATGTAAGTTGCAATGGGGGAAGTAATGGTAGCGCCATGGTTACGGCTGATGGCGGAACGGCATCATATAGTTATGTATGGAATGACCCGGTTCCTGCACAATCAACAGCCACAGTGACCGGCTTAACACAAGGTACCTGGACAGTAACAGTGACCGATGCAAACAATTGTACAACAACGGCAAGCGTAACCATAACACAACCCACAGTAGTAACAGCTAATATTACATCACAAACGAATGTAAGTTGCAATGGAGGGAGCAATGGCAGCGCAACCGTAACAGCGGGCGGTGGTACAGCCCCATACACTTATGTATGGAATGACCCTGTACCTGCACAATCAACAGCCACAGTAACCGGCTTAACTACAAATACGTGGACAGTAACAGTAACCGATGCGAACAGTTGTACAACAACAGCAAGTGTAGTAATAACAGAACCAGTAGTTTTATCAGCCACGACAAGCGGAACAGCGGTCAGTTGCAATGGAGGGAATAATGGAACAGCCACAGTTACACCATCGGGAGGCACATCGCCATATACATATCAATGGAGCAACCTTCAGACCACACCAACGATAAATGGGCTGATAGCAGGGAGCTATGATGTAACGGTTACCGATGCCAATTCTTGTACAACAACAAGTTCATATATAGTAACGCAACCGGCGGCAATGGCTGCCAATCCATCGAGTGTGAGTTCGACATGTGGTTCATCTGACGGAATTGCAAGT
>JACQXV010000204.1:2970-3889 GCA_016208715.1 Candidatus Woesearchaeota archaeon
ATGTACTATAACCCAAACCATAACGGTAACAGACCTGACAGGTCCAACAGCGAGTATTTTATCACAGACCAATGTATTATGTAATGGAGGTGCGAATGGACAAGCCACAGCAACAGAATCAGGCGGAACAGGCCCATATAATTATGAATGGAATGATCCGGCACCTGCTCAGTCCACAGCCACTGTGACAGGTTTAACAGCGGGTATATGGACAGTAACAGTAACCGATGCAACTTTCTGTACATCAACTGCAACAGTAACAATAACCGAACCTGGTGCTTTGAGTGCAGTAATCTCTTCGACAACGAATGTAAGCTGCAATGGAGGTTCAAATGGAAGCGCCACGGTCTTAGCATCAGGTGGTACTTCGCCGTATAATTATGAATGGCCGGGAAGTATAACCACTGCAACCGTCACCGGCTTAACACAGGGTAGCTTTATAGTTACGGTAACTGATGCAAATAATTGTACAACAACGACGACTGCCAATATAACAGAGCCAACCGCCTTAACCACAACCATAACAGGCACAGGTGTGTTATGTAATGGCAACAGTGATGGAACGTCAACAGTAACAGCTTCAGGCGGCACATCGCCATATACATACCTTTGGGATGCAGCGGCAGGCAATCAATCAACGCCAACAGCAAGTGGGTTAGGAGCCGGGACATATTCGGTAACAATAACCGATGCGAACAGTTGCACAGCAACAAACAGCTATACTGTAACCGAACCGTCAGCTTTAACAGCCACACCATCAACCACAAATTCGACCTGCGGAGCATCAAACGGGACTGCTTCAGTAACAGTATCAGGCGGCACGACATCCTATACTTATGATTGGTCACCCAATGGTTATACAGGAGATGGAACAAATACTTATTCAAACGTTCCATCAGGTTCATATACTGTAACAGTA
>JACQXV010000205.1 GCA_016208715.1 Candidatus Woesearchaeota archaeon
ACGAACTTAAACAGATGGGGATGAAGTGGTACAAGCAGTGCGACAACGGGGGCGCCGACTATGGCGATGGAACGATCTTCCGTTGGGTGCTGGCATTGCGCGACGCCGGCATCACGCCCATCATCCGTTACCAAAACCCGCGCATGTTCCCCAAACGACTCGAACCAAGTTTTTGGGACAAGATGAACGGTTATGTTAAAGAAGGAATCACGCTAGAGGAGATCGGCAATGAACCCAACTTGGCATGGGAGTGGCAAGACGAAAGTTTTGTGAACTGGCATAACGCCGATTGTGTCCGCACGATTGCCGAAGTATGGCTGCAAGATGCCGAAGAAGCGATTCGACGCGGCGCGAAACCGGCATGGTACGCCTTTGCCCCAACGGATTGGCAAGGCGGGACGAATCATCTTTACTCCGGTCCCAAGTTTCAAGAGTTGTGTTGGAAATATATTGGCACGAATGCCCGTGAGCGCGCCCGAAGCATTTTCAAGAACGGCGGCTGGGCGGCCGTTCACGTCGCGCTCTACGAGTTTCCGTTTGAACACGATCCGTTTAATCACGGCGTGGGTGGCGGCGCACCGTGGGACATGTGTATGCGCGGTTATGAAATTCCGATTCGCTACATTCAAAACAATATCGGTCTCACGGCGGGCGTAGACTTCCCGATCATGTCTACCGAGAGCGGCGTGTTCACGGTTGAATCGCCTTCGATGGATGGACACAAACGATACGAGTCGGATGACGTTCACGCCGACTTGATGGTGAAGATGTTCGATTGGTTAGAGACGAACTCACCGCTTCAAGCGATGATGCCGTGGTGCATCGCCGTAGATGATCGCATCGGTCACAAACCGGGTGAGTATGTGCAAGATGGTTGGTATTTAGAACGTAATGGGCAGTTTGGTTCGCGGTCGGTTGTGGCGAAGTTGAAGCAGACGAGGCAGCAGCGAGGATAATAAATGACGAATGACAAATGACGAATGACGGGACAGTAGATAGTGTATTGACCGAATAAGCCAGGTGGAGGAATAAAGATGCCGCGAATTTTTGACAACATAGATCTAACAGAATGGGAAAAATTTGCACGAAGAATAAACTCTGAGGAGGTTCTATGGCAGTCTATAGTGGTAATCGCCCGAACAGGACTTTGACATTACACAAATCTGCAGAATGCAGTTCCGTGCCAAAAGATGGATTAAGACCTTGTGGGTGTGGCGAAACTGGTCAACTAGGAAATCAAGAATGGTGGTGCGAAACCCATATCAATATTGAAGAAGTAAATCGCCTTATGAACAACAGATTCTGGGCAATCTTACTTTGCGAAAAATGTTATCACAGCGATGCGACTTAATAATTTGAATTCGTGCATATCCTGTCCACTTTTCCGTTAGTCGCGGAGGAAGCCAAGTCCGCGGCGATGGAAGAGTTTAGGAAGGTAGGAAAGGTAAATGTGAAACCATGACAAACAATAAAATCAACTTACAACTGACTTTAACTATGGATAATGCAACATCCGAAGCGTTAGTCAACGAAACAACCACATTGATGCAGTATTTGAATGCATCGCATTTAGATTTGTCGGCAAGTCTAATAAAAAATGAAACAGACATTGGACAAGTTACAAAAGGCGATCCGATAACGTGGGGTGCACTGCTTTTAGTGGTGGCGCCAGCGGTCTTGCCTCAAATCCTGTCCTTTCTTGAAAAAATGATTACGGAGGGTCGTAAGATTGAAATACAAGCACCTAATGGCGCAAAGATAGTTTATGTCTCTAAGAAAAAGATGTCAAAAAAAGAAATTATGAGGTTTCTTAAAGAGCTAAATAAAGTTAAGCCATCCAAGTAGAGAATTTTATGGCAGGCAGAAGATATGCCCTCGTAATTGGTAACAGTGACTACAAAGACAATCGCTTGTCTCAGCTAACTGCTCCTACAGAGGATGCTTCCACGCTTGCCGATATTTTGGAAGACCCTACGATTGGGAATTTTGAGGTAACTTGCCTAATCAATGAATCAGTAGATCGAATTCGCAAAGAGATCGCGGATTTTTTTGCTCGCAAAGAACGAGACGATACCCTTTTGATGTATTTTTCAGGACATGGATTACTTGATCATCGTCGAGCGAGGCTATATTTGACGGCGACAGATACAGATACGGATTTTTTTCGGGCAACGG
>JACQXV010000206.1:0-8170 GCA_016208715.1 Candidatus Woesearchaeota archaeon
AAAGTGATGAAACTTGTCACGATTCGACGGGCTTCATGCCCGTCTTAATGTGGGTTGATAAGGGAAGCATTCCCTTATGGGGAAGTCGGCCTTAGATGAACTGTATCCGCTCACGAGCTGGCTGTGGCGGAAAATGAGCGAAGATGCGCGCAGCGCGTCTGAGCGGTGCTGGTCGTACCATATGTGGCGAAGTTCGCTTACCGACGAAGCTTTCCACATACCTAAATCCGCTAGATTTAAAAATAAAGAGAAAATTCACTCCGCATGGTTGGTAAGTCTTTCTATGGCAATCATGGCTTTTAAATAAGAGATTACACGTCATAGGGGCACCTCCAACCTCAAAGATCACTAGAAACGCCCTGGTAGTCTAGTGGCCTAGGATGGGGCCCTGTCGAGGCTCCGACCCGGGTTCGAAAGCTAAAAGCACGAAAGTCCCGGCCAGGGCGTTTATATTCAGTCATTATACACGTAATGACGGTGAAAATAGGCTGGTAGCTCAGCCCGGAGAAGCAAACGCCGCTTTGGGCAATAGAGCACTCCACTTTTAACGGTAAATGCAGCGTTGATCGCGCGCAATACCTGCTGAAATGGAGTGGTCGCGGGTTCGAAGGCAGCCGTAGACGCGCAAGTGTGCGCATGAAACGGCTCCGAAAGTCCCGTCCAGCCTATTTTATGGTAATGAGATACTGTCGCAGGTTTTGACGTAATCCGGTGAGCTAATGCAAAAACAAGAACCTATCGAACACGCACTCATTCCAAAACACAAAAAGATTTCTGACAAAGACAAAAAAGATCTCCTTGAGCGCTACAATATCACGCTAAACGATCTTCCAACAATTTTCAAAAGTGATCCGGCACTCATCGGGTTCGATGTCGAAGTAGGCGACATCATCAAGATCGAGCGGCAAAGCCCCACCGCAGGAAAAACACACTTCTACCGAGGCATTGTCAATGGATAAAAATGACAAGATGTACAAGTCAAGCCTCCTCGTGGAGAAATTCTTTGAAGGCACGAGCTTTGTCGACTCAGACATCCAGTCGTTCAACAATTTTATCGACGTAGAAATCCAAAAGATCGTCGACGCCAACAAAGTCATCGAACCGACGATCATCCCGCACAATGTCGATGAATTCAAGATCAAGTTTGACAAGATATGGGTGACCAAACCAGAGATTACAGAAGCTGACGGATCAAAGCGCAAGGTTTTCCCTATTGAAGCGCGACTGCGAAAGATCAGCTACGCGGCACCAATCTTCATCGAAGTGAGTGCACACATCAATGGCGTGCAGCGCGAATCCTTCACAACGCAGATCGGAAACCTTCCCATCATGCTTAAAAGCAAGTACTGCCACCTCCACAAGCTCTCGCCAGAAGAACTCGTCAAGCATGGCGAAGACCCTTACGATCTTGGCGGTTACTTTATCATAAACGGCACTGAAAAAGTGCTCATTTCCGTCGAAGACCTTGCAGCGAACAAGCTTCTCATCGGAAGAGAGACGACCGGAGTTTCTGAATACAGCGGAAGGCTCTTTTCAGAAGGCGCGGCATTCAAGATCCCGCACACGTTTGAAAAACTCAAGGACGGCCTTTTCTATTTGAGCTTCACGCGAGTTAAACGCATCCCAATCATAATGATCATCAAAGCCCTCGGCCTTACCAAGGACGAAGACATTATGAACTTTATTTCGCGCGACCAGCAGTTTGATTCGCTTCTTGTTAACCTTTACGAATTCGTAGACATCAAGACTGACGAAGATGCAGTTGACTACATTGCAAAACGAACCGGCATCACGCAAGCAAAAGAGATCCGCATCGAACGCATGCGCGAGATACTCGACAAGTACCTCCTGCCGCACCTAGGAACAAGCCAGCGGGACCGCATCCCAAAAGCATACAACCTCTGCAAGTTCTTACGAAAGTTCATTCTCGCAAGCAATGGTGAAATCTCACTCGACGACAAAGATCATTACGCTAACAAACGTGTTAAGCTCTCAGGAGACCTGCTTTCAGACCTTGTCGCGGTAAACCTGAAAGTCCTCATCAATGACTTGCTGTACAATTTCCAGCGTATTGTGAAGCGTGGAAAATTTCCATCGATAAAAGTCATCATTCGCGACAAACTGCTCACGCAGCGCATTTATTCAAGTATGGCGACAGGCGTCTGGGTCGGCGGGCGCAAAGGAATTAGCCAGCGCATCCAGCGGCTTAACTTCCTTGAGACGATGTCGCACCTGCAGCGTGTTGTCTCCCCGCTGTCAGCGACGCAGGAGAATTTCGAAGCGCGCGAACTGCATCCCACACACGCCGGACGGCTATGCTGCATGGAGACGCCAGAAGGAACAAACATCGGACTGAGAAAGAACCTCGCGCTTCTCTCCCGCGTATCACTTGACACGCCTGACGATGAATTACTAAAGAACCTCAAGGCGCTCGGACTCAAAACAGCCTAGCAGCCTAAAACGACAACAGAGACTTTCCATAAACAACGCTTCCATAACGACACGCGATTACAGCCAAAACGTCCCCGCCTAAATGACCAAACATAATGTACTCTGTTCAATGCGCCATAACTTCCTAATAACTTCCTATTAATTATTATTATTATTATTATTTAACTTCCTGTTTAGGTGAAAACATGGCCGAAGTGTTCATTAACAGCAAATTCAGCGGCGAAGTCGAAGACCCAAAAAGATTTGTCCAAAACATCATCGACGAGCGGCGCAAAGGAACTGTTTCATCGAACGTCAATGTCTACTACGATGAACAAATAAACACGATCCAGGTTGATTCTACCAAAGGAAGGGTTGTGCGTCCGCTCATCGTCGTCAAAGATGGAAAATCAACGTTCACAGAAAAGCATGCAAAGCAGCTTGAGAAATCAGAGATCAACTGGGACGACCTAGTCAAACAAGGAGTCATTGAATATCTCGATGCAGCAGAAGAAGAAAACACGCTCATTGCATTCTTTGAAGACGATCTCACACCACATCATACGCACCTTGAAATTCACCCCATCGACCTTGTAGGATTGACGACTGCGCTTGTCCCGTACGGAAACTTCTCACACGCAGTGCGTGTCGCCGTCGGCGGAAAAAACCAGAAGCAAGCACTCGGATTCTACGCCTCAAACTTCCCCCTTCGCATGGATATGGACGTTAATCTCCTTCACACGCCACAAATGCCGATCGTGCAGACCATCATGCACAAGATTTCCAACTACGACCAGCACCCTTCAGGCCAGAACATCGTGGTCGCTGTCATGAGCTTTAAAGGATACAACATGGAAGATGCCGTCGTCATCAATAAAGGGTCTA
The DNA here is from genome assembly GCA_016208715.1 of Candidatus Woesearchaeota archaeon. Classification (GTDB taxonomy): domain Archaea; phylum Nanobdellota; class Nanobdellia; order Woesearchaeales; family UBA11576; genus JACQX01. Next base: position 3,316 of record JACQXV010000206.1, read on the forward strand.
TTGAGCGGGGATTCGGGCGCTCTACCTACTTCAGGCCGGCTGTTGCTGAAGAACTCCGCTATGCCGGTGGGCTCACTGATGAAATCTGCATCCCGGATAAAGATATCAAGGGATACAAGTCAGAAGCTGATTACCGATTCCTCGAAGAAGAAGGAATCATCTATCCTGAAGCGCAAGTCAAGGAGGGAGATGTCATTATCGGCAAGACGAGCCCGCCAAGATTTCTCTCCAGCATGGATGAGTACAACCTAACTTCAAACATCCGTCGTGAATCATCCTTCGCACTGCGGCACGGTGAAGAAGGGGTCGTTGACTTTGTCTTGATCACAGAGAACGGCGAAGGCCACAAGCTTGTCCAGGTGCGGCTGCGCGACCAACGCATCCCGGAAATCGGGGACAAGTTTACAAGCAGGCACGGACAGAAAGGAGTTGTCGGTCTCATAGTGCCGCATACGGATATGCCCTTCAGTGCATCAGGAATCGTGCCAGATCTCGTTTTTTCACCGCACGGAATTCCGTCACGCATGACTATCTCGCACCTCATTGAGCTCGTCGGTGCAAAAGTCGGAGCGCTCGCAGGACGCGATATCGACGGGACCACGTTCGCCGCAGAACCAGAAGCGGCACTGAGAAAGGAACTTCACAAACTTGGCTTCCGCGAGAACGGGCAAGAAACACTTTATGATGGGGAAACTGGTGAACAGCTGACTGCGCGCATATATGTCGGCAACATGTATTACCTGAAACTCAAGCACATGGTTGCAAGCAAAATCCACTCGCGCGCACGCGGACCAATTCAGCTCCTCACACGCCAGCCAACCGAAGGACGCGCCAAAGAAGGAGGGCTTCGTTTGGGAGAGATGGAAAAAGACACATTCGTAGCCCATGGAGCGTCGCTCCTCCTCAAAGAACGCTTTGATTCTGACCGTACGCTCGTTCCTGTTTGCGAAAGCTGTGGCATCATCGCAATCTACAATGAATTCAAGAACAAATCGTACTGCCCGGTGTGCGGCGACAACGTCGACATCAACATCGTCGAGGTCTCATACGCATTCAAGCTCATCCTCGATGAACTCAAGTCATTGTGCATTTACCCAAAGCTCGTGCTTGAAAACAAATATTGAACATCAACATTCCAAATACTATAGTAATATAATCGAAATATAATCGAAATGCGCTGATCCGGTGCTCACTTATGGAAGAAAGCCAACCACAACACGCATACAAGAAAATTAAAAGCGTCATCTTTGGAGTCTTATCGCCCAAGATGACCAAACAGATGGCGTCAGCTAAAGTAGTTACGCCCGAACTATACGACAAAGAAGGATATCCTGTTGACGGAGGCCTCATGGACACGCGCCTTGGTGTCATCGATCCCGGCCTGCGCTGCCGCACGTGCGGATCAAAGCTTAAAGAATGCGTCGGACACTTCGGTTACATCGAGCTTGCCAGACCAGTTATTCACGTCAAATACGTAAATCTCATTCACGTTCTCCTCAAAGGCGGCTGCCGCGACTGCGGAAAAGCCGTGCTTGCAAAGAACAAAAAAGACAAGTACACTGCAGAGATCCAGCGCCTCAAGGTAGAAGTGAATATAGACGCAATGCGAAAGTACGTCAAGGAGACTGTCCTCAAGGACATCCTCGCACAAAACAAGTGCCCGCACTGCAAAGCACGCCAGCAAAAGATTACGATCGAAAAGCCGACAACATACCTTGAGAACGACAAACGAATCTCGCCCATCGAGATACGTACGCGGCTTGAAAAAATCAGCGATGATGATGCGCTTCTGTTCGGGCTTGATACCAAGTCCGTGCGGCCCGAATGGCTGGTTCTCACAATTCTTCCAATCCCTCCAGTGACAATGCGCCCATCAATCACTCTTGAGAGTGGTGAGCGAAGCGAAGACGACCTAACGCACAAGCTTGGAGATATCGTACGCATCAACCAACGTCTCTTCGAAAACATTAACGCGGGAGCGCCAGAAATCATTATCGAAGACCTGTGGGATCTGCTTCAATATCACGTGACAACTTTCTTTGATAACGACATCGCGCAATTGCCTCCTGCACGACACCGCTCGGGACAACCGCTCAAGACCATCACAGAGCGCATCACGAGCAAGGAGGGAAGAATCCGGCATAACCTTGCAGGAAAGCGAACCAACTTCTCTGCACGAACCGTCATCAGCCCTGATCCAATGATCAATCTTGATGAAGTTGGAGTGCCAAAAATCATCGCGATGAAGTTGACGGTGCCGGAGCGCGTCACTGAATGGAACAAGGACTATCTCAAGGCATTCATTGAACGCGGCCCGAAAACATATCCTGGAGCAAACTACATCGTGCGTCCCGATGGAAAGAAAAAACGGATCACTGACGACATGAAGGAACAGATCCTTGAAGAGATTCAGCCAGGATATATGGTCGAGCGCCACCTCATGGACGGAGACATCGCGATCTTCAATCGCCAGCCGTCATTGCACCGCATGAGTATGATGTGCCACTCAGTCCGCGTGCTTCCACACCGCACGTTCCGACTCAACCCAGCAGTATGCCACCCGTACAATGCAGACTTTGACGGCGACGAGATGAACCTGCATATCCCGCAGACTGAAGAAGCGCGAGCAGAAGCAGAAGTTCTCATGAAAGTTCAGACGCAGCTCATCAGCACTGGATACGGGCTTTCCGTCATCGGATGCATGCAGGACGGAATTTCCGGAAGCTACCTCCTAACAAAGCATCTTTCATTCACGAAGGAACAAGCCGTCGATATCCTGCTGGCCGCTGGCGTCTTTGATGCAGTTTACCGGCTGCCAAAGAAGGAAGATGTTGTAAGCGGCAAAGAGCTGTTATCAACACTTCTTCCTGACGATTTTGATTATGCGGGAGAATCCAAAGACCGACAGCCCGTCGTGATCAGGAAAGGAAAACTGGTCGAAGGCGTTATGGACACGGCGAGCCTTGGAGAAGGGCAAGGGCTCGTGCTGCGTGACCTTCACCAAAAATACGGCGCAAAATTCACGGCTGAATTTATCAATAATGCTATGCGGTTATCCATCCAGGTCCTCAAGAAACGCGGCTTCACTACCGGAGTTGGCGATGCAGACCTTCCCGAGGCTGCAAAACAAAAGATCAATGAGGTTCTCGACGACGCGTACAGATCAGTTGACGCGCTCATTGATTCATTCCACAAGGGAGACCTTGAAGCATTCCCGGGCAAGACCGCAGCAGAAACACTCGAATTAAAGATCCTTGAAGCCCTTAACAAGGCAAGAAACAAGACCGGGCTCATTGTGAACGAATACTCTACGAGAGAGACCGGCACAATCATCATGAGCCGCAGCGGATCACGAGGCAAACCGCTCAACCTCGCTCAGATGGCCGCGTGCGTCGGGCAACAAGCGATGCGCGGAAGGCGTATCAGCAACGGATACCGCGGGCGCACGCTTTCAGCATTCAAGAAAGGAGACCTGTCGCCACAAGCACACGGATTCATCAGGGGCGGGTTTAAGCAAGGGCTAACACCTGCAGAATTTTTCTTTATGAGCATGACTGGGCGCGACGCACTCATGGACACGGCACTTCGTACGCCAAAATCAGGATACCTATATCGTAGGCTTGCGAATGCACTGCAAGATCTTAAGATAGAATATGACAAGACAGTTCGTGACTCCTCAGGGAAGATCACACAATTCCTCTACGGCGACGACGGCCTTGACGTCTCAAAATCAGAACAAGGAACCATCAACATCAAAAAAATCGTTCAGGAAATTGCACGAGAGGGCGACTGAACGCCAAACACATATAACAGAGCTCCACGCGAGGCACCATCATGGAAGAAGCGCTCAATGAATACGAAGGAAAATTGCCAGAGAAGCTGCTTTTGGAAGCACGGGCACAGTTTCCCAAAGGAATCAATAAATCCAAAGCCAAGAAAATCCTTGAACGCATCTACGAAGAATACAAGAATGCCCAGGTTGCGCCAGGAGAATCAGTCGGCCTTGTTGCATCAGAATCGATCGGTGAACAGGGAACACAGATGACACTCAATACGTTCCACTTTGCAGGCGTCGCAGAAATGAACGTCACGGTCGGTCTGCCGCGCATTATTGAAATCCTCGACGGACGAGAGAACCCAAGCACGCCCATGATGGAGATCTTTCTCAAAAGCCCATACAATAAAGGAAAAGACATCAAGCAGATAGCGCTCTCGATCAAGGAGACAAAGCTCAAAGATATCTCAAGCGCATTCTCAATCAACATCGCAGACCTTGTAGTCGAAGTTGTGCTCGACGAAAAAAAGATGAACTATGTAGGCCTCAATGCTCAAAAATTGATCAAGATGTTGGAAAAATCATTCAAAGAAAATTCAGTCAAGCTCAAAGAAAACGTGCTCACAGTCAAACCGAGCGCGAAGGAAGAAAGCCTCAATGACCTCTATAAGATAAAGGAACGCATCAAAGATATCCACATTTGCGGCATCAAAGGCATCAGCCAAGTTCTTCCAGCCAAGCGCGGGGAGGAGTTCATCATCATTACGGCTGGCTCCAACTTGAAGGAAGCGTTCTCGAATGAATTTGTCGATGCGGCATTGACAACAACAAACAACCTCATCGAAATCCAGAAAGTGCTTGGCATCGAAGCCGCACGGGCAGCCATCATGAACGAAGTCTACAAAGTTATCGAAACCCAAGGGTTGTCGATAGACCCTCGCCACATCATGCTTGTCGCTGATATGATGTGCAACAGCGGGGAAGTGAAGGGCATCACCCGCTTCGGCGTCGTCTCCGAGAAGTCGTCCGTGCTCGCGCGCGCGAGCTTCGAGACGCCCATCAAGCACATCGTTGGTGCGG
>JACQXV010000206.1:8194-24707 GCA_016208715.1 Candidatus Woesearchaeota archaeon
AAGACAAGTTAACGTCTGTGGTGGAGAACGTTATGCTGAACCAACCCGTGCCTGTGGGCACAGGCCTACCAAAGATAGTCATGAATATGAAGAAATAAAAGCACTCTTGGTGGAATTGATGGAAGACCCGATAGCAGAAATCAAGAAATTACTTAAAAACGACAAACTCGTAATCGGAAAAGAAGAAACCGTCAAGGGTCTCAAACGCTCAGAAGTAGAGAAAGTGTTCTTTACACAGAACTGTGACAAGACCGTGCGCGGCGATATTGTATACTATGCTCAGCTCTCTTCAGTTCCTGTTATAGAACTTGCAACGTCAAATACTGAACTGGGACAAGTATGCAAGAAGCCGTACGCTATTTCGGTGTTGGCTGTACGAAAATAAATTATTGGCACAGACTGTGTCTTTACGTAGGATGTCCATTGACAAAAATTGTTTACGACACAAACGCGATGCAGGCGATGGCTCTCTTTGAGAACATCACCCGTGCAAAAGTAAAGGACTATTTCGATGACCCTGTCCAGGGCAGGCTTGTGTTTATTGTTCTTCCCGGTGAACTGTGGAAAGCACTCGGCAAAGGAAGCTCTAACGTCAAGCGCCTTGAGCAAGCGTTCAAAAAGAAAATCAAAATCGTGGAATTCTCAGATGATGTGCTGAAATTCATCTCCAACATGGCGCACCCGCTCAAGGTTAAAAGCGTGACACGAGACTCAGCAGATCAGGAAATTATTGTGATCGATGGCGGAGATGTGCAGACGCGCGGGCTGCTCATAGGAAGAAACGCGAAGAACCTGCGCAACCTTGAAGTGAATGTAAGGCGTTTCTTTGATGTGAAAGAGATTAAGGTTGTATAGTAGGCTATTCATTATCCTCTCCCACAACATTTATAAATGAGCCTCTTTTTTGCCTAAAAGACATGGGAAGCAAATCAAACGGGCTCAACGCCGCAAAGAAGCTGGCGCAACGGCAAAGAAAATCTAAATGGTGCAATAAATGGTTCGTGCGCCGGGAACTTGACCTCAAAAAGAAAGCAGACCCGCTCGAAGGAGCATCTCAGGCAAAAGGCATCGTTCTTGAAAAGATCCAACTTGAAGCAAAACAGCCAAACTCCGGCATGCGTAAATGCGTACGCGTGCAGCTCATCAAGAACGGGCGGCAAGTCACGGCGTTTTTGCCTCGCGATGGCGCACAAAAGATGGTTGATGAACATGATGAAGTGCTCATCGAATCAATCGGGGGCGTCATGGGCCGTGCAAAGGGAGACATCCCGGGCGTGCGCTGGCAGGTTATAAAAGTCAACGATCAATCGCTCAATGCATTACTCTCAGGAAGGATCGAAAAGGCACGCAAGTAAACTTAGCGATCAATCAAACATTATAGCATATCAACAATAATCGTGTAATAAGCCATGGCAATCGAAATCCTCGCATTCACGCGTTGGCCAGTAACAGGCATTACTGTTTCTGATCCGGGACTTAAAGAATACATCAATCTTACACCAAAGTTTGTTCCTCGCAGCGGCGGACGATATGCCAAAGCGCGCTTCCACAAGTCAAAGACCTTCGTCGTCGAGAGATTCATGAATAAGCTTATGGGAGTCGGACACAAAGCACGAAAGCATTTCCTCACATCTAATCGTGTCACCGGCAAAGGGCAGACGGCGCATCACCTGATGGAAGAAGCCCTCAAGCTCATCGAACAACGCACTAAACAAAATCCGCTTGCAGTCCTTGTGAAAGCGATTGAAAATGCCGCGCCGCGCGAAGAGATCATCACGATCGAATATGGCGGAGCAAAATACCCAAAAGCAGTTGAAGTCGCTCCACAACGCCGCGTTGACTCAGCGATAAAGTACATGACACAAGGCGCGTACCAGAAATCATTCAACAGCAAAAAGAGAGCAATCGATTGCCTTGCAAATGAGATCGTCTTCGCGTCGCAGATGAGCAATCAATCTGCAGCTATCGCTAAGAAACTGGAACTTGAGCGACAGGCAGATAGCTCAAGATAAACCGGGACCTTCTTGAAGAAAGCAGAGAGTCGCCTGACTCGTACGCTCACCTACGGTCTTGGGCTGTGAATTCTGTAAGCAACAGTAAGGTTCCGAATGGTTATTGAGAGATATACCGCGGCACGCTTGCGATATGCCATTTGAATGCGCTAAAATTCCACCAGTCGTTTGAGCTATGCTCGAACCTACGAACGTAAGTGAGTATGTGGGACTGGTGGAATTCGCTGAGTCAAAAGCTCGCTCTTTGTAATGCGAGCGACCCGAGCCCCGTAGGGCGATCATACCACCGGGCTCTGACTGGTGGTGGTCGCGAGCTTTTGACGTCTTCGAAACATTTATGAATAACCGTTCCTAAATTGTTCATAAATACATAAATCGCGTTCCTGCGCTGGTTTATAGAGCGTAGTTTATAGATGTTAGAGGTGAACACAATGAAGAGAGCCATCATATTATTATTTGTTCTCGCCCTCATTGTTGCAGCAGTTCCTGCAGCATTTGGACAGGACACACAAAAATCAGTCTCTAATACTAATACAGAAACGGCTGAGCCGCCCTGCCGTGAGTCAGACAGTGGCAAGGATTTCTGGAATAAGGGAGTTACGAAGACTCTGGAAAGTTCTAAGGAAGATTATTGTGAGGGAACCGTTCTTTTTGAGTATTATTGTGATGCCGGCAAGATTCAGCTGACAAGATACCAGTGCGAGGTAAGCTGCCGTGAAGGAAAGTGCGTCAAAGAAGTTCCTCCGGTAGAGCGCGTGAACGTAAGGCCAGAGACGCGGCCTGTTCCAGTTCCAAATTTCCCGACTGGTGAAGACAAAGACGATAAAGACGATTCAGAAAAAAGTCTGCTGGAGCGGATTCTCAAACTTGAACGAAGGGTTACCGAACTTGAAGCGCTCGTTCAAAAGTTGTCAGGTTGCTGCGAGCGTCCACAGCCAGTTCCAGTTCCGGTCCCGGCGCCTGTTGATCTTTGCACTGAACGATGTGGAGAAGTAAAACTCAGGTGCTATGGCACGTGTAAAGAGAAAGCAAAGGGCGACGACAAATCTCTGCGCTCTTGTGAAGCACAATGTGCGCCTGAAGTCGAACGCTGTTACAAGAAGTGCCGCCCAGAAAAAGAGCAGCCAAAAGAAGAGCCACGTCCCCTTCCGCCAGTCAAAGAACCACCGTTCCCATGTGCTGAGCGTTGTGCGAATGCCGCTGCTGATTGTAAGGACGAGTGCCGCCACCAGTATGCGGACCTCCAGAAGGAAGCGAATGACGAGTTTCCCCGAAAGATGGGGCTTTGCTATCAGGAGCGCTGTGAGTCTAAGATGAAAGAATGCTTACGCGGATGCGAAGGGCAAGAAGGCGAGACAGGCACTGCTACAAGGATATTAAGGGACAGGGCTCTACCACCAGAAGCGGGAGAGCCGACTGTAGCTGAAGCTCCTGCAGGTGAAGAGCCTCAAGGCGATGAATCCGAACAAGACGCTGCCATGAAGCGCCGCAGAAGCTTCTTTGAATGGCTCTTCGGGAAGTAAGCCATCTTTCTTTTTTAATTTTTTATTCTCTTTATTCTCCTGTTTCATAGAGCTGCTTCGACTGCTTGATTTGAGTGAATTGATTTGTATGAAAGGGGTTTAAACCCTCGGCTCGCTACGCTCGCTCTAACAAATATTTCTCGCACTGTTCTGGGTTACGCGACAATTTGAAAACCTTCAGGTCGCTGGCGACACTGCTAAAAGAAATTACATACAAGAAATTTTATTACAGAAAACTTAAAATCACTATCAAATCACGATCTGCTGCCGTACTTCGCAATCCACGCGAACATCTTGTACTTCAGTTTCTCCATGGCGCTTACGCCTTTGAACTTCAAATTGCCGTTCTTGAGCGCTTCAGACAGCGTCATTCGGTGTGTTGCTATCGCATTCAATGTGTCGAATGAATCGATGTTCACAATGACATTGCTCGGGCGTATAGTGCCGGTGCCTGCGTCGACGACCTGCGCGTTATTGACAGCAACATAGAATTTGTCTTCTTGCGGCGTGCCCGCTGCAACGATAATGTTGACGTGCGCAAATTCAGCCATGGCCTTGATACGCTTTCGAATCTCATCACGCAGCTCCATCTTTTCTTTATCAGGCGCTCCACGCAGGAGGAGGAGTACGAGATTCACCACAATGCTCTTCTCTTCAGGAGACGTAAACACCCACGATTTGGTTTCACCAAGACGCGAGTCAGCGTATTGGCGGATCAATGCAACAGTTTGGCCGCGTTTGTCTTCGTTGTTGATCTTTTTGCGCAGTTGTGTGAGTATGGGGTGCGTCAGCGCATTGCTCGGGATCTCGCCGTGCTGCGAAGCGACTGTGAATTTTTCGTCAACACCATCGATGCGTGCTCCTGCCGATCCAACCGTGCCGTCGCCCCTGCCAGTCTGCACTTTCTTGAGCCGCAGCACAGGCTTATCAAGGCCGACATCTTCAAGGGCCCCTTCGAGGTACTGCGCTGTAGGTTGTTGCACGCCTTCTATCATGTAATACTTTACCCAATCATATTTGTCGACGGTGTTGCCCAAGTATTGATGGAATGCGATGCTGTCTTGAGTAAACTTGTGATTCGGCAATCCATACCTGATCGTGTACTGCTTGCCTTGCTTTTTCGCTTCAAGATAATGCGCGTATTCCTGGGAGCTGATCCAGTCCTGCCCGTACATCTTCTCAAGTGGCCAGAACCCGTTATTGTCTTGCACAACGGAATAGTCTGGAAGCAGCTGGTATCCTCCCATCCAGTTTGGGGAGATTTCCCACATCTTCTTGTCTGAGAGTTTCTTGTTGTCGAAATTGTAGCCTTCAGAGAATGCCCAGAATGCTATGGCGGCGCCATGGTGCGGTGTTCCCATGAAGACAACGCCTGCCACTTTCTTTGCGCGTGCGGGATCTTTCATGTATAGCCGTGCCTGGTATCCGCCCATTGAGTGTACAAACAATATCACTTTGTCGCTTTTCGTCTTCTCAAGTGCTTTGTTGATAAGATTGTCTAGGAGCGGCGTCCATCGCCGGTTGTCTTGACGAAAATCATACGGAAAGTCAAAGAATTGTTTTCCGTTCGTGTTTGGTTCTATGGTGTATCCTTCAGACGCCATATAGTCGTAGAAGCCTTGGTAGATCGGTGCGAACTGCCAGTCTCCAGCAATCATGTACACGTTGCCAGCACCGTAACGCATGACACTTGTTGCGACTGGCAGCGCGCCTGCTGCAGGACTGCGGCCGTCCTCCTTAAGTGCGAGGACACTAAACGCATCATCATTTGTCGAGAGACCGCCAGGCCAAGCGTTTTCACCGCCGCCAACATCAAGATTGGAGCCAGCCATGCCCGGAATGAAGATTATTGGATACGTGAGTCTGTCTTCAACATAATAAGTTCCGTAGGAATCTTTACCTTCCTTGTACAATGCCTGGACAGGGATAACTGAAAAAAGAACGAACAGAAGAACAATTGCGCTCTTTATTTTCATGCTTTCTTTTGATGTCAAATTCTATAAAAATGTTTGTGTTTTGCGGACCCTCGTTCTTTTTGTGCCCGACAAAGCCCTTTTCGGCACAAACTATATAAACAAATCACTCATGATTAATTATATATAGATTAATAGGATTATATGGCTTATAGAAAAAAGAGGCAGCAATGATTCCGAAGATTTCTATCAAAACAATGATCCCGGGGCCTAAATCGCTTCCTAAACTTGCGAGAATCAAGAAGATCAACGGCGGCTGGAATGTTCCTTACCCATTTGTGCAAAGCAGGAATGGTGTTGGGTGCTATGTTGCGGATATTGATGGCAATGTCTATCTTGACTTTAGTTCGCAGATCGGCTCAAATCCTCTTGGCTACAATCATCCAGATCTTAAAGAAGTTCTTCGGAGGTACGCAAGCCGCACGCCAATAAAAATTGCTGGTCAGGATTTTACCTGTCAGGAACACATAGAGCTCATTGAGTCCATTCTTGACGTTTCTCCAAAACAGTTCAACGCGGCATTCTTGGTAAATTCTGGCGCTGAAGCCGTCGAGAACGCGATTAAGGTTGCGATGCGGCATCAGAAATTGGCAAAGTTTGGAGTTTCGTTTGAAAACGCGTTTCATGGAAGAACACTCGGGGCGCTATCATGTACAAACTCAAAAGCAGTTCAGAAAAAGCATTATCTGTCTCTGCCGATGAAACGGCTGCCGTTTAACGTCAATGCCGCGAGTGCATTGCAAGATCTGATCGTGCGTGAAGCAGCGCCAGAAGAAGTCGCGTTTGTGATTGTTGAACCAATCCAGGGTGAAGGCGGCTATAATATTGCTTCAAAGGAAATGCTGCGTTCTGTCAGGCAAGTTACAAAAGCGCATGGGATTCCGCTTATTTGTGATGAAGTCCAAGTGGGGCTTGGTCGTACAGGGGAGTGGTGGTCGCATGAGCACTTCAGCATTACACCAGACATCATTGCTGCTGGAAAAGCCCTGCAGGTAGGAGCGACGATAGCAAACCGCGCGCTTTTTCCCAACGAGCCTGGAGCGCTCTCGAGCACGTGGGGAGGGGGGCACGTCCTTGACATGGCGATGGGCATTCAGACGATCAAGACCATCAAAAAACGGCGTTTGCTTACGAATTGCAAGCGTGCAGGAAGTTACCTTCGTAAAGAACTGGGCATCCTAGGACAGACGCACCTTGCAATGCAGAACGTGCGCGGAATAGGCCTTGCGTGCGCGTTTGATATGCTGACACCCAACTTTCGCGACAATCTGGTAATGGAGATGCTCAAGAACGGCGTGATCCTGCTTGGCTGCGGAACGAAGACTGTGCGCGTGATTCCGCCGTTTATTATCACCAAACATGATTGCGATGTTTTTATCGGGAAGCTTGAGGAAGCCCTCAAGAAAACAGTGCAAAAGGGCTTCAAGCACACAGGGCCAATCCACGATTACATGAAAGTCAGTACACGCATAAGTAAAAATTAATGGTGTTTGTTTAGCAAACAACTTCGCAGCGTCGCCACGACGCTCGCTGTTCTGTTCAAGCGCGTAACGAGCCGAGAATCGTGCGAGACGATGTGAATTGTCGCAAGCTCGCAGGTCGGTGGCGACGCTTGCTAAACAAATACAATTAATGTATTTGTTGTTAGGCAGCAATATGTTTAGCTACTTCAATCACGGGCTGCAGCAACGAAGCATCGCTGGCGCCTCATAGCAAACACACGTTAAACAAAAGTTTTGACACACAATGACCATCGAACTCTTACAGCGGCTCATTGACGAAATCGGGCCAAGCGGCAACGAGTCGACCATACGCGAGATCATTCGAAAAGAGATCGAAAAACACGTCGACACCATAACGATTGACAAACTGGGAAATCTCATCGCGTACAAGAAATGCCCTGTGAAGGGCGTCAAGAATCCCGACAAGGTCATGCTTGCGGCACACATGGACGAGATAGGCCTGATGGTGCGCGAGATCAGTAATGATGGAAAGATCAAATTCTCAACGATTGGCGGGATAGACGCCACATCCCTTGTCGGCCAGAGCGTTCGTATTATGCTGCCTAACAACAAATTCGCGTGCTGGGGCGTTGTATCATTTCTTGAATTGCAGGAGGGCCTTGAGATCACAAAACTTGTGAATATCTCAGATTTGTACGTCGATACCGGTCTTGATCGGAAAGGTTTGAAGAAACTCGGCGTTGACGTCGGTTGTTATTTGGTGGCAAAGCACTCCTTTCGCGTGCTTGGAAATGAAGGCATTATTTCTGGCAAGGCCCTTGATGATAGATTGGGCTGCTATATTCTCATCGAGCTTATTAAGCGGCTCAAGCATGCACCGCTGAATATCTATTTTGTGTTTACCGTACAAGAAGAGATTGGGCTGTACGGAGCGCAAGTGTCGACGTATAAAATTGAGCCTGATTGGGGAATTGCAGTAGACACGACAAATACTGAAGATGCTGACGAGTTTGACAAGTTAACCATAATGGGAAAGGGCCCCGTCGTTTTGATGAAGGATGCTGAGATCATCACAAATCGTTGTCTTGATGACGCGCTGCAGAAGATTGCGCAGAAGAATAAAATTAACGTACAGTTTAAGGTAGACGAGGAAGGCACAACCGACGCAACTAAGATAATGATCTCCCGTGGTGGGATTCCTTCAACAGTGATCGCGATTCCTGTTCGCAACATCCATTCGACGATCGGCATCGCGTGCATGCAGGATATCCGCGATGCGATCAAGATACTTGAAGACTTGCTCAAGAAGCCGCCGCGAGTTTGCATTGTATAGTACCTTCCGAACAGAGCACGAACACCAATATAGTAAATTCACCCAGGATAGTTACGAAAAACACCGGTGGAACGGTGGAATATTGTTGTTTGAACACAGCTCAAACGACTGGATGAATCTTAGCGTCATAAAAATCCGCCGAAAGCGCCCTACCGCGGGCTAAAGCCCGAGGCTTGACGGGCACTTTCTTTGACTGCGGATTTTTAGGACGCCAAAAAAGAGCCAACGCCCTAAAGGGCGGGGCTATCTTTTTTGAGCGTATTGGAAACTCGGCCTCTCCCGCAGCAGGTTTCCACACCTGTTTTGTACCTGTTTTGTTTATGTTTGGTCTTGCGCTGACAAGAGCCATGCTCTGATGATACTGGAGCACGGCGAAGTTGTGGCGGCGGCTTGCGAGAACAATGAACACCAAACGTGTAACACAACGAAGACCATGACCCTCGCCCAAGCCATCCGATGTGTAAAATGCAAGAAAGCATATTCGCCACAATCAGTCATCTTTGAGTGCGATGCTTGCAAAGGTCCACTAGATATCGTGTATGATTATGTGAAGATTCGGCGAAAGATCGTCACTGATGACTTCAAGCGTTCGTCTGTTTCTCATTGGAAGTACTGGCCATTCTACCCTGTTGCGGATCTGCCGTCGATCGTGACGCTTCACGAAGGCGGCACACCTCTGCTGCCATCAAAGAGCGTGCGCGGATTCTTCTTCAAGAATGAGGGCGTAAACCCGACGGGTTCATTTAAGGATCGTGGTTCAACAGTGGAAGTGACGAAAGCAAAAGAGCTTGGCGTCACGAAGGTCGCATGCGCGAGCACCGGAAACATGGGTGCATCAGTTGCCGCGTACTGCGCTCTCGCCGGGATCAAATCGACAATTTTCCTTCCAACATTTGCCTCAAAGACAAAAAAACAGCAAATCAGCGCGTTTGATTCGCAAATTATTCCAGTCAAAGGAACGTATGAAGACGCTGTTGCAAAAACGAAAAAACTGCGCGAACAAAGGCACGTGTATCTGATGGGTGATTACGCGTATCGTGGTGAAGGGGAGAAGAGCGTTGGTTTTGAAATCATCGATCAACTCAATTGGGCTATTCCTGATTATATTGTGATGCCTGTCGGGAACGCTACATTGTTTTCAGCAGTCTACAAAGCGCTCTACGAACTCCACGAAGTTAGCCTGATCAAAAAGATTCCTCGTCTCGTCGGCGTGGAGGCCAAAGGTTGCAATCCGTTGGTCATAGCGTACCACGAAGGTGCTACTGACATCAAACCAGTCAAGCATCCGAAGACGATTGCATCGGCAATTGATTGCGGCAATCCCGTAGACGCAGTAAAGGCGTTGCACGCGCTGCGGCACTCGCACGGGATCATGTGCGACGTGGCCGACAAAGAGATGCTTGCGGCACGAAAGGAATTGACGAAGGAAGGATTGTGGGTTGAGCCAAGCGCCGCAGCGTCGGTGGCAGGCGCGAAAAAGCTCGAGCTTTCTGGCACCGTCGTGTGCGTGCTGACCGGACACGGCCTCAAAGATCCGCTCGTGTGAATTGCCGTTCACCGCACTTGCCGCAATCGTGCCAGGATAGAATAAGCTGCGCGATGAAGTTACGTGATAAGTTGAATTCTTTTGAGCAGGGCCGGGAATGTTGAGAATCCTGCGGATGCGTTGAAATGCGCGGCGTTCTTATGCACCAGAAGCGGAACGTGCAAGTGACCAGCAAGTTCCCTGCCTTTCTGCAGCGGGACATACGGATCATTTTCTGAATAGAACAAGTAAAACTCTTTTGCGCTGCCTCTGATAGTATTCCAGTTGAATGATTTATTCGTAAATGACTGGTTGATAGGATCAAAGTGCGGGTTGTTGAGCGATCCGACAAATCCGGCGACAAGAAAACACGCGCGAACCCTGATGCGAGCCTTCTCAAGCACCGACAAAGTGAATGCTACACCAAGACTGTGCCCAACAAAGACGGTGTCCTGATCGACTTTGTCCAGATAGGGGCTAAACACGTTCATCCAATTCTGCAGTGTCTGATCTTGCGGAGTCGGAAATTGAGGAACGATCACTTCATGACCGTACGAACGCAGTTTTTCTGCAAGCCAAGGCAGCCAATTCTCATTTGGCCCTCCGTAGGCTCCATGGATGAGGAAGAATCTCATATGCTTTCTGCCCTACGACAATTTGTGGAATTCTCAACATCTGGCTTGTCAATAGCCAATGATAGTATGGTGGAAAACCTAAATAATTATGTGGATGTTCATCAACAGTTTTAATGTTTGCGAATCCTTTTTAAAGCGCATTGGTGTTCGGGCTCTGTCCGGAATTTCGCTTTCAGCGGCCGCTGCACCGCTATCTGTGCTCCGCTCGCTGTGGAGATACAGGCAATATGCAGGCGGCGCAATCAAAGGATTTGCGGTAGACCCGTTCTCTGCGGCTCTGTCCCGAATCTCGCTTGCGCTCGGCCGCTGCACCGCTCGCTGTGAATGTGCTGGTCATATTATCGCCGAGAGGATGTTGAAGCAACCTGTTTATCGTTTCAGCTCGCAGGGTGGCAGCGGCAGATTCGGGACAGAGCCGTTCTCTGCAAAACATTTATAACGCTTTCTTTTTCTTAACTTTTCTCAAATGCCAAGGAAAATCCTGCTCGTCTACGCGCCATTTTGTATGCCAACCGTGATGCCGTATTCCACCTCCTACCTGAAGGGTTTTCTTTCAAACAACCTCAACGTCGACGTGCATTGTTTGGATCTAAATGCGAAGTTTCACCGGATGAGATTTCCACAATTTTACGAGCGGCTTGGCAGAACAGGCGATATGCTGTCGCAAGGAGAGTTGCTTTCAGAATTTGACGCTGCAGCGCGGCCGCTGTATGCAGAGAACAACAAAAGAGTCGTGAACAACGCGCAGCCAGAATTATATAAAGAATTACTGTCTGCGATCCTCGACAAGAATCCCGATATTGTTGCGTTCAGTATCGTGTACAGCAGCCAGTGTTTTTATGCGCTCGCGTTGATCAATGCGTTGAAGAAGAAAGGAGTAAACTGTGTTGCAGGAGGGCCCGCGGTCAGTTCAAAAATCGGGGCGCATGTGCGATGTATGAAGAATGAAGTGGAGCTTCTCCAATACGCTGCCGAAAAATTCGGAGGTGATTGTAAAAAATTTGAAGGCAAGGCACATAACTGCAGCACTGTGCCCGACTTCAGCGATTATAACAAAGACGATTATCTCACAAAAGACATCGTGATTCCGGTCAAAACCTGCAGCACCTGTTTTTACAAGCAGTGCGCGTTCTGCGCGCATTTTGCTGACGTCGCATATCTTGAATATGATTTGGAAAACATCAAGAGAACAATCGTCAAGAGCGGTGCCAGGAGTTTTTTCTTTATCGACGACATGATTACAAAGCAGCGGCTGATGGAAATTGCTGCAATGATGAAGCCGCTAAAGGTGCGCTGGTGGTGCCAATTGCGTCCGACAAAAGACTTGCTCGGGTCATTCAAAGAACTCTACGACTCGGGTCTTCGTTCCATCTGCTGGGGCATCGAGTCTGGCAACCAGCGCATTCTTGATCTGATGAAGAAAGGCACAATAGTGGAGGACATCAAGTCCGTGCTGAAGGAAAGCCATGAAGCTGGAATCAAGAACACGGCATACATAATGTTCGGTTTTCCTGGTGAGACGAAAGCGGAATTCCTTGACACGATCAACTTTCTCAAAAATAATGATGCGAACATTGATCTTGTGTCGCCGAGCATTTTTGGGCTGCAGAAGAGAAGCGCAATTTATAAGAATCCCGGAACATTTGGCATCACGAACATCACAACTGAGAAACGGACAGTCTTAGATGAAAGAATCTCCTACAAAGTTGAAGCAGAAATGGATCGTGAATACGCAAAAAAGATGCGTGGCAAATACATAAAAATGATTCGCAAGATCAATAAGCTGCCGCGCGCCTTTGCAGCATACAAGGAACAAGTTCTTGTGTATTCTTGAAAAAAAGTTGTGTATTCTTGAAAAGAAAGGTTGTCTTGAGAAGGGTTGTCATAAAAATCCGCCGAAAGCACCCTACCGCGGGCTAAAGCCCGATGCTTGACGGGCACTTTCTTTGACTGCGGATTTTTAGGACGCCAAAAAAGAGCCAACGCCCTAAAGGGCGAGGCTATCTTTTTTGAGCGTATATTCCTGAAAAGAAAGAGACGGGAAATTTTCAGATTTGGAAGTGCTACACCTGCGTGATTACACCTGCGTGATAAATCTGCGTGACAAAAATCTGCGTGATAAAGCAGACAGCACGCTGATGGAATTTCCAACGAACCAGTGTCCAAAATCATAACCTTTTTATACCGCCGTCGTTTAAAACGTCTATTTATGATATATTTATGATATTCGAGGTGCATCGTCATGAATCCGTTGGTAATCGTAGGAATTGTAATTGGGGTATTGGCGCTATTTGTAATTTTTCTCTACAATAGCCTCATCCGTTTGCGTAACCAGGTCAGAAACGCGTGGGCGCAGATCGACGTGCAGCTCAAGCGCAGGACAGACCTCATTCCGAATCTTGTCGAGTCGGTCAAAGGCTATATGAAACATGAAAAGGGCGTGCTTGAGAACGTGACGAAGGCGCGCACGGCGTTCTTGAATGCTGAAACAATGGGGAAGAAAGCGAAAGCTTCAAACATGCTGTCCGATACCCTCAAGTCATTGTTTGCGGTCTCCGAGAATTACCCGCAGCTCAAGGCAAACGAGAATTTCCTGCAGCTTCAAGAGGAGTTAACCGGGACTGAGAATAAGATCGCATATGCTCGCCAGAGCTATAATGATATGGTGATGGAGTTCAACACGAAAATCCAGAAGTTCCCGAATAACATGATAGCGCGGCAGCTCAACTTCACGCAGGAACAGATGTTTGAAGCGGCTGCTGAAGAAAAGAAAAATGTCAAAGTCAGTTTCTAAATTTTTTATTGAATTTTTCTGGTGTTTTCTATGAGGATCATGTTTGACGAGGTTCGCGGCAACAAATTCAAGTCAGTTCTGTTGATGTCTTTCTTCATCATTATCATCGGCATGCTTGGCGCGGTGTTAGGAATGTACTACGGCAGCCTCTCCTTTGGCGTCGTTATTGCTGTATTATTCTCAATCGTGTACGCTCTGGTCGGAATGTATTCAGGGGACAAGATGATCCTTTCGATGTCTGGAGCGCGGGAAGTCACAAAGAAAGAATTCCCGCACCTGTTCCACACGGTTGAAGGCCTTGCGATTGCTGCGGGCGTTCCGCCGCCAAAGGCATATGTGATTGACGATACCGCGCTTAATGCATTTGCGACGGGGCGAGACCCCTCGCACGCATCAATCACTGTCACGACAGGGCTTCTCAAGAAGCTGAATCGCCAGGAACTTGAAGGAGTGATAGGGCACGAGATGTCCCATATCAAGAATTTTGACATACGTTTCATGATGCTGACTGCAATCCTCATAGGAATTGCAGTGTTGCTCAGTGATTTCTTGCTGCGTTCATTATTATGGGGCGGCGGCGGCCGTAACAGGGAATCCAAAAGCAGCGGTGCGATGGTTCTAATCGTGTTCGCGCTCGTTCTTGCAATCTTAACACCTATCATCGGAGAGCTAATCAAGCTTGCCATCAGTCGTCGACGAGAGTTTCTTGCTGATGCAAGCGGCGCACTCTTGACGCGATACCCGCCGGGGCTTGCAAGTGCATTGAAAAAGATATCACAAGATCCAGACCCGCTTGTTGACAAAGCGAATAAGGCAACAGCGCACCTCTTCATCTCAACGCCATTTCGCAAGACGAAGGGAGCGATGACGCGCCTTTTTGCTACTCATCCTCCTATTGATGAGAGAATCAAGCGATTGGAAGAAATGTAGTAATAATACAGCATATTAATTTTTATTGCTCGTAGTGAAACTAATAACCGTCCTCGCATCGTTTTGGTAAGAATCAGCACTATAAATTCTTTAAAGGGCGCGAACGCCCGCATAAAAAAACGATCAGGAGGGAAGCGAACATGGAATTTTCTGCAAACACCTACAACAAGATTCTAGTCACCTACAACAAGATTCGAGTTTTTGGTTTTACGCCACTTGGAACGTTTCTTACAGGAGACGCACTCTACAGCATGATTCAAGATTACCAGGAAGGATATCTTAACATACTTAATCCTCTACAGGCAGTTGCGGGCGCGTATTTATTGGCACGTGGTCTTTCAGCGATCCCGGCATTGCGAAGAAGTTATCAGGCAAAAAGTGAAGAAGCGGACGGACAGTGTGACGAAACGGCTCATTCCTGCTGTGCAAAAAAATCAGATCTTGAGAAAAAACTAGATGAAAAGTAATGCGGCACAGTGAGACTGGCATGCGAAGAGACCCGGTTTGCGAAAACTCAGCACGAAAACTCAGCACAGCTGCAACGTTGGTAGCACTTCTCGTGAGTGTACAAGTTTCTGCACGGGATGATCAGCGCACACTTAAGGGTCAACTCACCTATCCTGTATGCACAAAAATGTCGCCAAACATTTTGGTATTCTGACTCTGCGTTTAATTCGCCCCATTGGCTCTAGGTTTAATTTTGGTTCTATAATGCGCGAGTTTGGGATCAGCAACACAGTCACGAAAAAATATCTCAAGCCCAAGTTTGACAGTTGAGTTGAAATAGGTCTTAGGATTGTTTGAGTTTATGACAAAACAAACCCTCCTAAGACCTGATGAACTTGAGAGCAACAACAATATATCCTTTCCGGTTGGAACTGCTATTGCTGTAAAGAAGTACAGCGAAAAGCTTGATTTTGAAGAGATTTTCTCTCGCTACAAGAAGCGAGGCATTGATCTTGTGCATTTGATTGAGGCTTTGATAGCCTATCGCCTTACGGAAAATCAAAGTATCTGTCGCGCAAGTGAGTGGATTAACCGTCCTGATGTGCTTGAACAGTTTAGCTTGTGTGCGTTTGAAGAACGCACTCTGTTTCGTGCATTGGAAGTGATTGGTGGTAATTATGAAGAGATTATTCTTTTGTTGCAGAGGAGCATCTTTTCTC
This sequence comes from Candidatus Woesearchaeota archaeon, assembly GCA_016208715.1. Taxonomy (GTDB): domain Archaea; phylum Nanobdellota; class Nanobdellia; order Woesearchaeales; family UBA11576; genus JACQX01. The sequence continues at coordinate 23,549 of JACQXV010000206.1, forward strand.
AGTATGAGTTTCCTCATACTGATGTGAATATGGATTGGACAAGCTTTGTGCTGTGGGGGACTAAAGCAGAAATTGGAAGGTATGGTTATAGTAGGGGTCATAGACCTGACAAGAAGCAAATCACGGTGGGCGTCTCGCAGTTGAGCGCTCCTATGAACATCCCTGTCGGATTGACTGTTCAATCAGGTAATGTCAACGATCAAGCGCATTTCAAATCGACATTCTTGCAAGTATGTTCCATGCTCAAGGAGAACTCAAGAATAGTCTTTGACAAAGGAGCTCAATCAAAAGATAATACTGATCTTGTGCTCGCGCACAAGATGAAGTATCTCTCTGCCAAGAAGCTCAATTTGAGCGATGACAAACGTATAAAGACGTTTGTCAAATCCGACGCGAATTGCATTGACAAAGAAAAAGGCATTTATGGCGAGATTATAGATTACCCGAGTCGCACTGACTACTTCTTCTTCTCTGAACAATTGCAACGCGATCAGATCGAAGCCAAGCTTCGAATGGCAGAGAGAAAGCTTGACGAAGCCAAGGAAATCCAGAAAGCTCTCAATAAAGGCAAATCCTTACCCAAGCGTTTCCTGCTAAATAACCCTCTTGTCAAGATAACGTACACCTATCAAACAAGACTTTCAGAACTAACAGAAGATCAAGCAAAAAAGCTTGTTCAAGCAGCAGCCATCACAGGCAGAGAAGGATTTTTCTGCCTCGTTTCAAGCGAGAAATTGACACTAAAACAAGCGCTCGAAATTTACCGCATGAAAGACTCGATTGAAAAAGTATTTCAATCGCTCAAAAATGACATCAACATCAAACCATTAAGAGTATGGACGACAAAAAGCCTCTGCGGCGCGATCCTTATTGGTTTTTTAGCGCAACTGATCATATCACTGATACGATACGATTATGCACCACTCAGACCAATCGCACCAAAATTCATAAAAATCAGCCTAATGAATTTGACAGTTACAATTGAACACGCAAAAGCAGGCGTCAAACGAAGGATTTTCTCCAACTTTGACGCCACAAATGAACTGATTTGCTGCAAAAATCAAGGAATAACCTGAATTTTCTTGAGAAAACGCGGAAATCTTTGCTTCTGTCAAACGCCATTTTTCAGTGAAATAATCAAGAAACTGTCAAACTTGGG
>JACQXV010000001.1 GCA_016208715.1 Candidatus Woesearchaeota archaeon
CCAAGACTAATGCAATAAATACGTGGCGAGCGAACATCTGGCTTTGCCAGTGTGAGCGAGAGGGGCTTGGGGGGAAACGGTGAATCTTAGAGCCGGTCGTTCCCCCCATTAGAATGGAGATACTATGAAAAAGTAACCCCCTTTGGTCAACCAAAGGGTTGACAGTCAAGCTGAAGCTTGACCATTGGTGTTCATAAACGGTCTCTAATGACCAAACACCAAACGAAAGGGGGCAGATATGTTGTACGTCGGGATAGACGTGAGTTGCAAGGAATTTGTAGTTTATGCAGTGAATGAGAGGAAGCAAAAGGTCTTTGACAACAAAATAGAGTCGACGCGAGAAGGTTTGCGGAAGTTGGTGAAGGAACTGGGAGAAGGTCCGAAGCTGGTGGTATTTGAGGCGGGCAATCAGATGAAGTGGATAGCGATAACGCTGAAGAAGATGAAGGGTGTTCAAATTCACGTGGTTCATCCTAACGAGGTGAAGTGGATAAGCCAGAGCAACGGTAAGACAGACAAGGTAGATGCGAAGAAGCTGGCGGAGTTGGCAAGAAGTGACATGTTGCCGAGGGCAGTGCACATAGTGGATGGAGAGATAAGAGAGTTGCGGGAGTTGGTGAGCGCAAGGGATCGACTGCAGAGCAAGCGGGTAGCATTGACGAACACGATACGGGCGATGATGTTGCAGGAAGGGGTAAGGTTGCCGGTTAAGTTTTTTCAGGGAATGGAGTGGAGAGAGAAGATAGAGAAGCTGAAGATAGGCGGGGTACAGAGGCTGATAGTAGAGAGTTACATGAAGAGCGTGGATCAGTTGCTTATATCGGAAGAAGAGATAACAGCGCGGATGATGGAGATAAAGGACAGGCGGATAGAGTTGTTGGAGAGCATACCATGTTTGGGGAAGATAAGTTCGCGGGTATTAGTGAGCGCGATAGATAACGTGGAGCGGTTTGATAATAAGAAGTGCGTGGCGAATTACGGGGGATTGACGCCGACGATAAGACAGAGCGGGGAAGTAAAAGTGATGGGGCGAATAAATAGGGATGGGCGAAGAGAGGTAAGAAAAGTATTGTTGCAATGTTCGCACGCATTGAGCCGGACGAAGAGTGCTGGGGCTCTGCCGCTGAAGATTTTTTATGAAGGGATAGAAAGGCGGCGGGGAAAGAAGAAGGCAATAGTGGCATTAGCGCGGAAGTTATTAACGACAGCATATGGGGTATTGAAGAACAACGAATATTACGATCCGCAGAAGCTGACAGCGTATGCGGTTTGATAGAATAGATGAAAGAAGAGATGAAAAGTTATTTGACAAGTTCTTATGCACTGATGGTCGACGATATGGAAGTAAGCCCGCATAAGCCCTGAGCCTTAAGAGGCCGGTCAGGAGATTGGGACGCTTTCATTGAACCGGAATGATGAGCATAAGAGCTCGAATGGGAAGTTAACGTGTCCATCACCTTGCATGTCGCATTGTGATGCATACATAACAGCGCATCAGTATTTTCTTGACTGAAGCTTTTTCATGGGAGGGCTTTATGGGAGACAATGAAGCTGTAATTACAGGAGTTGTAGAAACCGAGAAGGAAGGTTTTGTAA
>JACQXV010000211.1 GCA_016208715.1 Candidatus Woesearchaeota archaeon
AGATGAAGTTTGAATTAATGTGTAAAGGTTTGATAGTCGAAGGCGACTTCGGCGAAGTCGAATGTCGCCTGAAGGTGCCAGCTGACTTTTCAGCTGACAGCGAGCGTCGTGGCGACGCTGCGATGTGAGTAGCTAAACAAAAACAATAATAAATTTATATACATCAAGCCCGCTCAAGCGCGGTATGGCTCAAACAATCCGTCTTGCAATACTCGGCGCCACCGGCATGGCGGGCCGTGAAGCACTATTGCATCATGAATTTCTCTCAAAGCAGGACAAGCAGTATGCTGAACTCGCGTGTGTAACTGCAAGTCGCGAATCAGAGGGCAACACACTCGGCAGCGTTATCTGCCGCAAGGAAAAGAAACTTGCGCAAGCCTATCGATTCTGGAAACCGATGGAGTGTCCTAAAAGCCTTGAGTCCATGGTGATCGATGAACTTAGTCCAGAACTCATTGCATCGAAGGCAGACTGCGCGATCTCTGCCCTAGACGCTGACATCGCACGAGATATCGAGCCAAAACTTGCCGGTCTAGGTGTACGCGTTTTTTCAAACGCTTCAGCTTTCCGGTGGGAGCCGGATGTTCCGCTCCTGATTCCTGAAGTGAATCATCAGCATATAGAATTAATTGAGAAACAAAAAACATCTGGGAGCATTGTGTGCAACCCGAATTGCACGACGGCAGGCTACACACCTCTGATTCATGCACTTGAAGAGAACGGGCACGCGATCAACACGATCATGCTGGTCACGCAACAAGCATTATCAGGCAAGGGCGATGCAATCGCGGATCAAGAGTACGCTGTTACTGTTCTTGGCAATGTTCGTGATGACTGGACCAAGGACGGCTATAATGCAGAGGAGTGGAAGTCTGCGTATGAGCCTATGAAGATTCTTGGGCGTATTCGATCCCGCGACGAAGCTGAGACGGAAAACAGAAAGATCCTGCAGGGCAGTCCATCAAAGATGATCCCAATCCACTCACAGACGACGCGTGTTGCAACGCAATACGGGCATCTTGAATGCATAATGATAGATTTTCGCGATGAGGTCGATGTAGAAAATATCCGTAAAGAATTAATCCTCTATGATGTACACAAGGAGGTTGCGAATCTGCCGTCCACTCCGATTCGATTATTCCGTATTCTTGACCGCATGCCCATGCCAAAGGACGACGTTTTGATCGAAAATGGCATGGCTGTCGTTGTAGGAGACATCCGGCAACACACGCCAAAAAAGATCTCGCTATGGACGCTCACGCATAATCTGCGCAGAGGTGCGACGTGGGCAGGAAGGCAGGGGATCGAACTCTACCTAGCGAAATACAAAGGAATGTTTTGAGCTTGAGCTGGATTTGTAATAATCTCCTGCTTTCATTTCTTTCGATGACCGTCCTTCTCTAGAGGATCCTATCATGAACAAAGTCTTATTCGCTTCAAGCCTTTACCTGTATTAATGTCTTGGATTCCCCGCAGAAAAAAACACTTGGCGGATGCGCGATGTGGTGGAAAGCAATTTCTTGATCTTGCGCAGCTGCTTCTTTGCCTTTGCTATCCGGTGGCTGCATTTAACCTCGTAGATGTCGCAGAAGTCTCCTTTCATCGCAAGAATGTCGATCTCTGCGACACACCTGTGGCGTTTAGAGAAGAGCGGGACATGCGTTTGAAGAAGATCATATCGAGACTCAATCGTCGAACACAATTCCTCGACGTATTTGTCGTGCTTGATCATCGTGATAGCCCGAAGGCAATGTTCCAAGCGTATGTGACAGTCGTCGTTAACAAAAATAATGAATAATCAAGTATATAAATTCTTTGTTTTTCGCGGCTCTGTAGAAAATCTTAAGTAAAACGACCCCGCTTCAGGTTTTACCCTGAAGGGGGCAGGGTGGAAGGCTAGTTCCACCATGAAAAAAGAGGAAAGACTAAATAGAAAAATATGTCGGTTGTTTAAAGCTGCTG
>JACQXV010000002.1 GCA_016208715.1 Candidatus Woesearchaeota archaeon
AATATCTAAGATCGTAGGCATAATGTCAATATGCCTTACTAAGTTAGGGATTACTTTACCTTGAGGCAATATTCCTGGCAGTCGCATTATTAAAGGTATATGTGTTAATTCATCCTGAAAAAACGGCGAAAATGCCCATTTTTCTGGCCTTCTCGACGAGAAGGCTAAATGAATTTTCAGCAAATCGATATAAATTAGAGTTGCTCTATTCGCTTTATGGCTTGGGAGAAGAGGTTCTGATGGACATAGCCAGGAGGCAGTTTGAGTTGGTTTTTGTGTCCAGAATGAACAAGTCTCGCAGGCAAAACCAAGAGTTCCCTGCGCAAGGTCTGCAAAGTAGCGTAGTGCCATTTGCCCGGCAGGCAAAGTCTCCTGAACCAGTTGACCAGATCGTAGGCCAAGAGTATGAGTTGGAAATGGATTTCGTTGGCCAAGAAGCTGTGGGTAGGGATTTTTCCCAAGGGGAAGCTTTCTTTGAGTTCTCGAATGTCCAGTTCTGCTCGCGCCCGCTTTCTGTAAAAATGCCACACCGCTTGCGGCTCGAGGTCCAAATTGGTAACAAAGAGATGATAAAAGTAATCCCTGAATTCCCAGAGGCCCAATTGCGATTCTTCTTCGGGTCTCTCTGGCTTTGGTCGGCGTACCACCACGAACCTGTGCGGCTTCTGCCAGTTCCAGGGCTGATAACTGAATTGAGCTGCTTGCCAGCCTTCTTTTCTGAAGGTCTGATAGTGCAAGGCTTGAAGTTTTGCTTTCAGAGGCGGACTGATTTTGGCAACTATCGCATAGCCAATGTTTCTCTCGTCGAGCGGCTCGATGAATTTGTGGTCGAAGAACCCGGCATCGGCTCGGAGGCGAATACGGTAGAGATACTTCGGTATCTTCTTTTGGACAACCTGCCAGAGCATTTGCGCTCCTGTAGCCGAACCAGTATCTCCCGGCCGCAATATCCCAGCCCAGGAATCGCGAGAGTGACCCTCGAAGCAAAGCAAAGGCCAGTAACTGGGCCGCTTGCGCTTCTTGGGGTTGTAGCCTATTTTGGCTCCTTGAATTTTCCAGCCAAAGACAGGCAGGATAGTAGAGTCCATGTCGAAGACAAGGCTGGTAGGGGTGGCAGGCAGAGTGAGCATCTTCTGGCGCAAGAAGTCGTGGACACGAATAATTCCCTTCAGCTCCAAAGAACTCAAGTCCTTGAGGAATTCCCTCAAGGTGGAAGGTTTGGGAAAATCTTCCAGTCCCAGGAGATGCTGGAAGCAGTTGTTGTAATGCAAGATTTTGGTGTCGGAGATACGCTTCATTCCCGCTACCATGGCATAGAGAAGAGTCAGAACCAGTTCGGCCGGTTGGTAGAATCCGGCCCTGCGCTTCCAAGCAATATGCCGCTGGATAAGACGCCTGAGGTCCAGTTTTCGGCAAAATCGCTGAAAAATGAACATACCACCGAAGAGCGTAAGGGTAGGATCCTCGAAGGAGAACCTGATATTTTTGATAAGTTTTCCCATGTGACAGAAATGCACCCTCAAGGTGCATGTTTGTCAGGCCGCTTTCATTTGCCAAATTATAGCATCTTCTCATCGGTAATTGCAATATTAATGTTACAAAAACGCCTAAATTC
>JACQXV010000172.1 GCA_016208715.1 Candidatus Woesearchaeota archaeon
CTCTCTTATGTATAAGAAAAGCTCGAATTTAGTTACGGGCATCCATGTCCCTTTGGGGATGTGGCCTCGAATCCTCCGTTTAATAGCATCCGCTTCATTCTCCAGTTTTGAGACTTCCTGACGCAGCGTTTCAAATTCCTCGCATTGGTCGGAAACATAGCATTCCACAGCCTGTTGAAACACCCAGCCACATTCCTTTATTTTTTCCGCGTGTTCCAGTAACGCTTCAAAAGGCGAGGTGATAAATAATGAACGAAGCCAGATACGCATGGTGCTCTCCTGAAACAAATAAGTTCAGATTAAGATTCCTTCAACCGATTGTCCGTGGTGCTTTCTTCAAAAGATTCTCTGAATACTGAAATAAGGTTGTGTGTTTGCCCGGAGATGTTTAGAGCGTTTTCAAGTAATGCATAAAAAATGATGCTCAAGCGAGTTTTTGATTCAGCCTTTTCTATCCGTGTTACCTGGTTTTTGTCGAATTCGGTGACGAGAATTCTTATTTTGTCGCATTGGTTTGTAATATAATCATAATCGACCTTTTTCCTCCTCATGAGCATGATTGAAGTGTTCCACAAGAGACGTGTCAAGAGGGTCTTTATTTTCCGGAGTTCTTCTTTCTGTTCTTCCATGAAACCCGTGTGATAATTCTCAAAGTGCTCGCACGTGCGCATGATGATATCTCTGTGGCTGTCAGCAATGGACTGCAATGCCCGAACAGAGTGTGAGTATTGGTAAGTACTATCCACATCTCCTCTTTGAACAAGGAAAAGCGTCTTGAAGATGTTCTCAACAATAATATTGGTTCGCTTCTGAATTCGTTCGGACTCACGTCTTGTGTTTCGCAAGTTTTCCAAGTCCTCTGAAGATGCTGCCTCGAAACAAACCGTCAGATTGTCGCTGATATCTTTCAAAAAAAGCCCGGTCTGCTCAAAGGTGGCTCCAATGGCCGTATCCGGGTTGTCAAGCGCCTGGAGGCTGAAGGCCTCCATTGCGCTGCTTTCCTCTTGTCTTCTCAAATGGTGACGATAGTTGGAAAAGATCAGAAAAGATCCGAACAGCAGTAAACCGAAGATGGCGAAAAGCTTTAGAAAATGAAGAATAAAAGCAAAAACGAGGGCAGTGGTGAACGCCGCAAACGCTGTAAGAAACCAGCCTCCAATAACGGCCATCACTCCGGTCACTCTATAAACAGCGCTTTCCCTTCCCCAGGCCTGGTCTGACAAAGAGGTACCCATTGCCACCATAAATGTGACATAGGTGGTGGAAAGAGGAAGCTTCAGTGACGTGGCGAATGAAATGATTGCGCTTGAGACGATCAAGTTCACCGAGGCCCTCAGCAAGTCGAAAGAGGGCGGCTTACAGTCTAGTGAAGGAGTCTTCTTGCAGGCTGCATTTAAACGGGAGGAAATTCTCTTCTTCAAAGGCGCGGGTATAAGTCTCCTCATAAAAACTGAAGCCGTATACGCCATGCCCACGATAATGCGCGACAGATTCGACGAGCCAAAGCGTTCAATCCCTTCGTCCTGCCTGGATAGACTGACCTCTGTCTCCGTGACCGTCTGCGCTTTTCTCGACAGCCATAAGGTGGCGACCATTATTGCACCGGCAAGCAGGAGTAATAGAGTATCCGTTCGGATAGGTCTTTCCATGGCCTCCATGGTCGCCATCAAGGGATTACTTGTGCCTGAAGCAAAATCATAGGCGCCCATTCCAGCCAAGGGGACTCCGATGAAATTCACCAGGTCGTTGCCGGCAAAAGCCATTGCAAGGGCAAAAGTTCCCACGAGCACGATGGGTTTGAGAATGTTGATTTTTGTAAAAAGCGTCAAGAACTGAAATACGACACCAAAAAATACAAAGCTGGTCACAAGAATCGTCCAGGAATGCGTATTAAACCAGGAGACTGTTTCGGGCGAAAGGAAGGAGGCTCCTTTCGCCCCTTTTAGCAGAATGAAATAGGTGATCACGGACAGGGCCACCCCCCCCCACACACCGCCATATCGCTTCAACCGCTTTTCATAGTCAAATGTAAAGAGAAGACGGGACGCAAACTGGGCAACGACGCCGCAAGAGAATGCAATCACAACGGAGAGAAGGATTCCCATAATAATGACAAGTGCTTTGCCGGTGTTGATATATTCCACGAGCCTTACATAACTGTCGCCATCCATGTGAATTTTTACTATAGAGACGGCCACGGCGGCGCCTAACAGCTCAAAGACAATGGATACGGTCGTAGATGTGGGAAGGCCGAAGGTATTGAAGAGGTCCAGCAAGAGGACATCCGTGATCATTACGGCAAGGAAAATGGTAATCAGCTCCGGCATGAGAAAGAACTTCGGGTGAAATATGCCCTTCCTTGCCACCTCCATCATTCCGCTTGAAAAAGTCACGCCTGCGAGCATCCCCAAGCTTGCCACGATCATGATAATGTGCCGCGGGGCTACCTTCGAGCCGATCGACGAGTTCATGAAATTCACGGCGTCATTACTGACGCCTACCACAAGATCAAAGACTGCGAGACCTGCTAATACAATGATTGCGA
>JACQXV010000173.1 GCA_016208715.1 Candidatus Woesearchaeota archaeon
GAACACAATTGGCGTAGGCAATGTTACTTGGCAAAGCAATACTACATCTGCAAATGGAACAACCATGGTTCCTACAGGAAGTATTGCACTTACCACCTCTTACAGTGGTACAACCCCGGTTTCTTCGAATGAGCCGATAGGAAGCGCCGTATGGTACAGATTTTGGCTTGATGTGCCTAGCGGACAGGCAGCCGGCACTTATATTGGAAATTATACAATGCAATGCCAGCAGACGTCATAAAAATGAAAAATAAAATATTAATAATAGGTGTATTGGTTTTAGTTATACTTACCAGTATTCAGATTGTTCATGCTGCTGTTGGTGTTGGCATATCTCCTTCAAAAATAGTTCTTCAGATAGAAGGGGGGAAAATGCAGGAAATTGATTTGTTGGTTTTTAATTCTGGAGACAGTCCACTAGAGATTAGTTTGAGCAGTGAAGGCGATATTGTAAAATTTACTGAGATTGAGCCGAAGAGCGTTGTTTTGGAGCCAGAACCACAGCCTCATGCTTTGCCTATTAAAAATGGCAGAACTTTTATTGTGAAATTTACTCCGCCAGCAATGGGCGAGGTTAAAAAATATACAGGTACAATATCAGCAACAGGAAAACCGGCCGCAGGTTCTCAATTCGGCGGCAGTGTTGGTGTCGCAACACAAGTCGAGTTAATAGTAACGCCACCGGCATCTATTTTTGCTTTTATAACGACAACACACCTGATAATTGCCGGTATAATCATATTAATAATAATAATCATACTATTACTCAAAAAGTCTGGATTTAGACTCAAGATTGAAAAGAAATAAAAACAACGAATGTGGCAGTTATGTATGAAAAGAATTCCGAATCTTCATTATGCCATAATTTTAGTAATAATTCTAGTAGGATTATTCACCTATACTATAATTCATAATTATTCTGGTATAACTGGTTCTTTCACTGGAGATTTGAAGGTTCATATCAGAAGCCCAAATGAGTACTTCAATGAAAACATTGTAATTGCTAACGGAACGTCTATTGACACAGGAATTAATGTATCTCTTCTTTTTAACACCAATGACACATTGCATGGCTTCATTAATGTAACTGCTTATCAAAACAATCCTACGAGTAATGCCTTTACAGAGAAGGCCTCTCTTAATAGATTTCTAATTATAAGTGGGAATCTGACATTTCAAAATGCATCTATAACTTTCAAATACAACTATTCTGAATTGGGAAACTTGGATGAAAGTTCATTAAGGGTCTATAGATTTAGTAATGTTACAGGAAACTGGGATGTATTGCCTGGATCTGTGGATACAGATTCGAATGAGGTTTTTGGGGTAACAACAGGCTTCAGCACATTTGGCGTTTTTGGAGATTCTGCGCAACAGCAATCGGTTCCAGGCACCGGCACCGGAGGTGGTGGGGGAGGTGGTGGTGGAAGTGCTGCAGAAATAAAGGAAGACTTTACAGTGGCGCCCAAAATTATAACAACAACACTTCTGCAAGAACAGGGAAAAAGCTTGGATTTGCAAATCAAAAATACAGGCAATAAAGAAATTGATATAAGAATAGAGATGCAAAACCTAAGCGAATTTGCAATCATAAGCGAAAGTGATTTTGTTCTTGATGTGGACGAAACTAAGGTAATAAGACTTGATTTGTTTGCCCTCGGTGAGCAAAAACCAGGTATTTACATAGGAAAAATAGTGATAAAAGGCATTTCTACACCGGAGATAATTAATGTAGTTATTGATGTCAAAGATGTATTCCCTGAATACAAAAAGGCAGTTGCTGAAGGCAAGTTAGTTGTATTAGTTCAACTAGAAAATATTAGTTTGAGAAGAAAACTTGTAGATGTAGAATTATTTCTTTTTATTATGGATTTTGACAAAAAAATATTATATGAATCGTCTAAAGAAACACTTGCTGCAGGAACACAACTTTCCGCCATAAGGGAATTTAACATTCCTTCATATACGCCTGTTGGGAAATATTTGGTCATAGCTGAAATGAGGTATGATGATAATATTACAGTCAATGCTTATGATACATTTGATGTGGTAGAAAAAAAGGAGGCAGAGAAGGAGGCAGATATAGAGAAGCCTGCACCATATCTTGGTATAACCTCGCCTAACGCCTTGCCTAACTTTTGGATTATTGCAATTTTGATTGCTATAACTAAACTTGCTGTTGCAGTTTTCTTGCTTTATAAAAAGATAAAGAGCTTGCAGACAACATCTCCTAAAATAAAATCAAAAAGACATTAGAGAGAAAATAAGAAAATCGATATAAACCATAAAAGTTAAAATAAATTAGATGATGCATTTACTGATGGTGTCATTGATGAAATTGGTTATCATAAGACAAAAGTTGAATTACTAAAAAAATCAAGAAGTTAGAAGAAAGATTAAAACAGAACCCATAAAATCTAGTTGATGGCACCATCAACTTTGCCAACTACTATTATATTGAAGGTCGCGTTCATAGTTTCAGCTCGCAGGGTGGCAGCAGCACAATTCCGGACAGAGCCACATCACCTGAAACGCTTATCAAGCTGTGAGACAGGCAGTTCTCCACAGCCAATCTGTGCAAGTGCAGGAGCTGAATACTCGAAGACCAAAACGTTGGCATCATAAGGGAGACCAGTGCCTGCTTGCGTAGTTGCAACTGCTTGAGATGCGGCAACTGGCGCCTGCATTTCACTAGCAACTTTCTTAACCGAAGATCCTACCAAAAATCCTACAACGGCCGGGCCGCCGGGAATCAGGAACACCAACGGTTGCGATGTTGCCGCGTAAGCTCCTGCAACAATTCCTGCTGTTGTTGGGTTCTCCCGAATCAATTGATGCGTCTTACTCTCATCAAAAAACGTGTAGACAATTGTGTACCGTTTCGCCGTATCTATCTTGTCTGCAGGATTCATCTGACCAGCAAATGTGCTAAGCTCTTGCGGCGTGGCCTTTTGTCCTGTCAAGAATTCACGGTATGTACGATGATTGGGATCGATACCGCGAGGAACCTTGTTTGATGCCATAAAATTCGAGAGCCCTGCAAGCGGTGGGCCCTGATGCTTGAACTGTACCACGCTGCAAATCGCACAAAAGCGCAGATCTCGTGCTGAAAAAAGAACAAGCTTGCCTGCTCCGTAATTATCCCAACAATCCGCAATAATATTGGCGAACTTTTCCTTCATCTTTGAATCAGACTTTTCGGCAATCGTGATATACTGTGTCGGACATTCGATGCTTGCCTTATCAGCAGTTGCCCCAACCACTGCTCCTCCGGGCAATTGAACGTTTCCATACGACGATAACTGAGTAAGCTTTGAGCGCGCCGCTACAGATGTCTTGCATGCCTGCTTGTACGTTGAGCGCTCAGTTGTTTTGTGCATAGTGTACACAATAGTAATGAGAAGAATCAAGATGACGGCAACAAGAATTATTGCTACCAAATACTTCATTTCAAGTGCTGCTTTGCGACTGAACAACCGGGAAAATCTTTGTGAAGACACAACCACCGCCCCTAGTTCAAAAGCACTGTGCAGAAATCTTTTTCTGATCCGGGAGCTTTCCCGCTTAAGCGCTCTTCAGGAAGAAGCCACACTTGCTCGTCGATCTGATTGTCACCTGAAGGTATTCGCCTCACTAAAATCCCAAGCGCATTCGCGTCCTGGGTTTTTCCTTGCGGGCCTACGCCGCCAATCGCCTCACGATACAAATAAATGAGAACATACGGATTTGCCAGAGCTAAAATTGGAGCTCCAGCGATAGCCGCCGTGCCGATCGCTACATACGCCGCGAGTGCGATCGCCTTTCCGACCAGCCCTTCTTCATACTTTTCAAAACGCCACACCGTCACGTAATCCTGATCCATGTAGATGGTTGATCTTGGATCATTCTCCTGCTGCTTTAGTATATTGACCTCTTGGGCCGGAGGGCTGCCTCCACCGTGCGTAGCTTGAAACAAGGTCACTTTCTGTCCGGGAATTTTTCGCGTCTCCATATAATACGGAAGGCCCGTCACGGCCACACCCTGCTGGTTTGCAAGCTCCACCATCTTTTTATCAAACCTGATGTTTGCACAGGTAAGGCAATAGGTATCATCTTGGTCAAAAGCGCCGCTTTTGAAAGGATCCATCTTTCCGGAACCAGTCTTACGGTAACAATCAAACATCTCCCGGAGCAGAAGATCCTTAACCTTATCTTCTTGGACGCGGCCGCCGGCTAGTACGCCGCCTTTCTTGATCGTTACTTGATCGGCAGGGCACTCAAGATTTAATTCCAGGGCACCTTTGGAGAATTGGGCCGCTTTCGTTGCCGCAAAGATGCTTAAACGGCACTTTTCATGATTACTCACTGCCTCGCTTGTTTGCACGATCTTGTACCCCGCAGCGATAAGAAGAATTCCAGCAACAAGACATAAGATGAGAGTCTTAACAGGAGAAAAACTCTGCGCCCTCCTATTTTTTTCAAGACTCTCCATAATGCCCCGTTTTTATGTTCGCCTTTCAGACCGTCACCCTGCCGGGTTTAGCACCCGCGGAATCACGTACACTCCGACAATCACTAGCAGCAGAATGATGAACACCAGCGTCACGACAATGATCACAGTCGGACTCAGAGTCGACGACTGGGCTTTTCTTAATAATCCCTTTTTATTATCCATCGCGATCCCTCCTATTCCTTCAGTCAGCATTCGTTCACTCGGTTTATATTCATTCACTCTATTCATTCACTCCGTTTAACTACAAATAAATATCTTAACTGTCATCACGCCGCGATCAGTCGGCAAAAAGAACAATTCCGAGTTTCCTGGCTGGTTATCTTTGCACTTGAGATTGCTGAACTCAAATACTTTTGGGTCCTTGGGATTTTTGCTCGTCCCGGCAGAAACATAATATTTCACTTTCCACTGCACAAGCGTCGAATTAAGTATCCAAGCCACCGTCTCATTCACGTACCGGCATGAATTACGCCCATCCTCACAAGAGATGAGCCCGCCTGTCTCAATCCACTGCGCACAGTCAGTCATCAATTCGGTCACATCAGTGCCCTTACAATTCTTGCTTGTCGACTGCAGGATGGCCATACCAAGATTCGATGTCATCTGCGAGCGCGTAAACGAAGCTTTTGTCTCGGGTGGCTTTTTCAGGATCACAAACTTGATCGCGAATAAAATTCCAAGAATAATAAGAATTACAATAATCGTGAGTCCCATGAGTTCCATCTGGGCCTTCCTCTTCATTTTTCCACTTGATTTTTTCATGACTAGCAGCGTCTCACTACGTTTTGGCCAAGCTGAGATAATTGTGACAGTAGCGACAGCAGTTTCCACACAGCACATAGCGGAAAACGCGCTGGGAAGCGCGGGTTTTTCCGATAACGAGGATTTTTGACCTCGACAAGCACCACAATGACCTTCGGCCATTTGAGCGTGTGCATCTCATCGGTACACCTTCACCTCAAGCACGCCAAAATAATACCTGTCAGCTGTCGCGTTATAGAGCGAAATGGGAATGTTTGTAGTCGATGCATCATTAAACTGCGGCGGGGGGTTCTCATAAATAGTGTAGTTCGCCCCCGGAGGATAGACCTGGCGAATCGTGAGCGCGCTCTGGCCAAACTCGCGCTCGTACGTCCTCACGATCTTCGGATCATTCTTCAACGACGCCAACGCGATGAGCTTGTAGAGATCAAAACAACTTGCCTTGACCACGTTTGATTCCGTGCATTGCGCCTCGGGCAAGAACGAAATCGACTGCGTAATCTCCACTGCCTTGAGCTCAAACTGCTCGCTCCCCTCGCGTGTGACAGAAGCTCTCTTGATATTGAAATAAAACACGGCGCCAATTGTCAGAAGAATAAAGAAAATAAAGAGAATCGCCACTGTTTCGCCCATCTTCAACTGAGATTTCCTTGATTGCATCGCCAGTTTCATCGTAATCAGTTTCGTTCAATCACTTTCGTTAAAACAGCAACGGGCATGAATTCAATTGCAGTTTAGTGTTTGTATTGATCAAATTCTGCACGCTTTCTGAAATTTTTTGCACGTCAACAGGCGTAGCAGTTGTCAACGCAACCAAACTCAGCAAGTCCTGATTTCCCTGTTGCTCTGGACTTTCCACCAAACCTGGACCTTTGTAAAACCCCTCGCAGGCAGTACCAACGTAATTATTACTAATCAGTACGAACTTCTTAGCGTAAATCTTCGATGCAGAATTCAAGCGATCATACGCCTTATTCATTGAGCATTCATACTCTTCCCTGCTCTCGGTAAATAGCGCCCCAAAAAGGCTCTCGTCATCCAAGTAATCTATCGGCGCGCCAACAGGAGCCAGCACTGCGCCCAACTTCTCATAGAACTGCACCTTTCTTTGAGCGGGATCAATTACGAGCGCTGATGCTTCAACATTTGCAAGCGCTTGCGGAATCGAGGGGGCTGAGACGGCAGGCAGACCCTGAATTATCACGATACGCACACGCTTATCGTTCAAATTTGCTACATTCGGGAGGTCAACATCGGCAACAAGTTCCCTGTTGATTTTTGCCGGAAGCGTGCTGTTCAGTCTTTTCGCGAGGAGCTGCGACTCATCTGCAACAGACGGCACAATCACATAACGCACAAACGGCGTTGTAACATACAAGAAACTCGACACCTTAAACGGCACGTTCCAGTCAAGCGTCCACGTAAAAATCCGGTTGCCCTCCACAAAATTCGGCGCAAACAAGATACGATTGCCCAAACGCTGGCCCACATCGCCAATGAAATAATCATTACACGCAAAACGAATCGTTGTCTCTGGAATTGGGATATCCTGAAACGTGCCAGACGACAATTTCGCACCGGTGAGAATCGTGTTGAGCTGCTTCGCGATCGTGACAGCCAACTTGATCTCTGAGGCGGCCTTCTGCTTGAGCACAATGTATGCAAAAAACGCCAGGATGAGCGCGCCAATGATCAAGATAAATATCCAATTGAACTGTTGCTCGGTTTCTTGAGCCTTCTTTCTCAGTCTTCTCCTCAAATGTTTGTTCACCATTCGCGCATTCACACTCTGATTTTCTTCGCCGGATACTACAACTGCAGTTATTCATATGTCAGCATACCACCAATCCCTCAGAAATCCTTGATTTCTGATGGTGCTCAGAAATGCAGTGCATTTCTGACATATGATTGGTGGATAGTGGTATGCTGAGCATGCTCAAAAGGCGGCAGGGGCGAGCGAAGCGGACATGCCACCAGTCGTTTGAGCTATGTTCAAACGCTCAAAAAAGATAGCCCTGCCCTTTAGGGCGTTGGCTCTTTTTTGGCGTCCTAAAAATCCGCAGTCAAAGAAAGTCCCCGTCAACCCTCGGGCTTTAGCCCGAGGTAGGGCGCTTTCGGCGGATTTTTAGGACATTGAAATCTCTACTTTATCGCCAAGACTCTTGAGTTGCAACTTGATCTTATTATTCAATACATTGAAGCATGCATACGGCGCTCCGCCTTCAATCGTTATTTCACCAACACTAAATGCATCGGAGCCGTCGGGAAGGAGGAAGGTGTTGTCGCGACCGCCCCATACAGAACACACGAGAGGCTCATAATCTGCAGTTCCTGCCATGCAAAGAGGCGTTCCAACGCCGTCGGACTCAGATGCTGTGAAGCACACTTTCTTGTATTTTCCAGGGATGTCCAAATCAGGACGCTTGATCGTTCCGTAATCAGACACTATTCCTTTGAATGCATTCTGCATAGAACTCTTGAGTGTAATCAACGCTACCTCCTCACCGCGCTTAGAAAAATCCTTGATCGCCTTATACCCATATGCCAAGATGAGCGCTATCATGATGATCGAAATCGCATAAATGAACACTTGTCCCACAATCTGCGCTTTGCTCCTCTTCTTATGAAACATGTTTCTGATCTCCTCGTTTAGTTTTTATCATTGCTTATATCATGTATTTGTTTAGCAGCGTCGCCACCGACCTGCGAGCTAACGGCTTTCACATCGTCTCGCACGATTCTCGGTTCGTTAAGCGGCTTAACTTACACAGCGAGCGTCGTGGCGACGCTGCGATGTGAGTAGCTAAACAAATACTATATCATTACTTACTTCTAGGAATTCTGCTGCACTCCAAGGTTGAAAAACACTTCCGCAACATTCTGCTTACTTAAGATGCCCTTTTCTTCGAGGTCAAACAATAATTCTGACACATCGCGTTTTGTAATCTTCCCCGTCTTAAGCAAGAACGAGAAAATCACTTCAAACACATTCTTGTCCAGCGCTTTATGACGTGACATTTTCTCAAACTCCCTCAGGAGCTCTTCTTTCGACTCAGCTGCAACAAGCAATTCTATCTTTGACTTTGCAATCTTTGCATTACTTTCAGAAAGCGAAGCAAGTTCCTTGAGGACATCATCGCGCTTCCCTTTACCGACCGCTTCCAAAGACTCAAACACTTCCTTTGCCTCTCCATTTTCTTCGGAAACACTTTCTGCGGCCAGCTTATCGAGCGCTTCAAAATCAGACGCGGTCCCCCTCTGCATTGCCGCTGCAACCTGCTCAAGCTGCTTTTTGTCTTCAACTTTCTTTGTGATAGACGCGAGCTTTGCCACCTGGTCCTCCTCGAGCTTCGCGCCTTCTTTCCTTGCAGCGATGCGTGCAAGCTTCTCAAAATCATTCACCTGCGCCTTTGTTAACATTGTAAGTTTATCAAACGCTTCATCTTCGATCAATTTTGAAAGGCGCACAACATGGTCTTCTGTTATCTTCTTTTTCCCGAACTCACGAACAACGGCTGGATGAATCGCTTCTTCCTTTGGCGCCGGGAATTTTTTGACTGAAACATATTCTTTCTCTTCAGGCCTGCGAGCTATCTCCTCCATCGCCTTCGCTGCTGACTTGCGACGTTCGCCAAACACGCCAAATACTTTTTCACGTTCAGCTGCATGCTTACGCGCTTCCTCCAAAAATTTCTCGCGTGACATTTCAGGGCCAATAGAGGGTGGACGTATCAGCAGATGGCGCATGGGAGCTTTGGGAGGCGCTCCAACACCAAGAACAGAGCTGCCGCCAAGGGGGCCTGCCGCTTGCGCGGCAGGCTTTGGCGTTTGTGGAGTGATGAGCGGCACATAATACTGCTTGTAAATCAAGTAACCAAGCGACCCCAACTCGGAGAGCAACCCGAGTGCGATAAAAATGACCGCTATAAGCGCACCGCTTGGGTGGGATTCAGGATCGCATGGATCTGTTTTCTTATCGGTCTCTTTCTTATCATCATACCCATCTCCATCTGTGTCTTTGTTTGTAGGATCAGTCCCGTCCATGCATGATCCTTCTTTGAAGTCGTGTTCAAACTTATTGGCCAATCCATCTCCATCCTTGTCTTTCTGTGCATCAAACGGATCTTTCGGATCAAGGCCATACTTGAGTTCCCATACATCAAGCATCCCGTCACCGTCCTCGTCCGGATTGATAGGCTTTTGCACTTCAGGCAGCGCTTCTGCCTCATCCTTCGCCCACGGGTCAGTTCCACGACGGTATTCTTCCAGATTCGTCAAACCGTCCTTGTCAGGGTCAGCGTTCGCGCCACAGATGTTGATATCCGCCGGTTCGCAGATTGTCGAATTAAAATACAAAAGCTGCCATTCATCAGGAATTCCGTTACAATCCGCATCGTACGTGCAGTTTGACTTGCAAACTACATTATCTCTGAGATTTAGGATATCTTTGTCTTCATCATCACAGTCGGGACCATTCTGACATCCCAAGCCGTATCCATCACCATCGCCATCATACTTACAATTTGAAGTCAGCGTGCAGTCAAGGGTGAACTGCCGTGACGCGTCATTACAATCGATGGTCGAACAGCCCCATCCGTACCCGTCGCCATCATTATCAGAAAGACAACCGGAAGGACACGCCGCAACCCCTAAGAGGGGGTTTGTGTCATCGCAATCACTGCCCTTCTGGCACTTTCTTCCCTTTCCATCACCATCATTATCTGAAAGACAGCCATTCGTGCACGTCTTTGTTAATTTTGGGTCCTGGCCATCGCAATCAGCGCCTGCTGTGCACGCAAGACCAAAACCATCGCCATCAAGATCCATCGCGCAGCCTGTGGGGCAACTGCTTGTTTGCTTATCATCTACATCATTACAATCAAGGCCGAGCAAGCAATTGACACCGAAACCATCGCCATCATTATCAACAACACAACCATTCGGACAAAAAGTTGTCAATTTCGTGTCAAGTCCGTTACAATCGGGGCCGTTGTTGCAATGCAGTCCGTAACCGTCACCATCCTCGTCAGAGATGCAGCCATTCGGGCAATTGGTCGTGAGTGATTTATCAAGACCGTTGCAATCAAGCCCTTTGATGCATCCAGGACCATACCCATCGCCATCAGCATCCTCGATGCAGCCATTCGGGCAGCCCACAAATATTGCCGGGTCTGTATCGTCACAATCAGAGCCCTGCGGGCATCCAAGGCCACGACCATCTCCATCGCTATCCTTCCCGCCCTCGCACGTGGCAGCGACACCTGTCGTGTTCATCTTGAATGTCTGCGACCCATGTGCAGCATTTCCTGCAAGATCAACTGCCTTGTAACAAACAATCGTGGTCGCGCTGAGAGGAATCGGTGTGAGGTAGATCAAGCTCGCATTACAGGGAGGGAGATATACTGCATTATATTGTAACTTCACAGGATCGCAGCCAGACTCTGTATCCGTGCACGCTATTGTTACCGCATCACCAAAAGCAGATGTGGAACGCTCAAGATTCACGACTGGCGGAGTCTTATCACACGCAAGACCTATCGCGTCAATCTTCATCACACCCGACTGTGCAGCAGGGCCAATGTTTCCTGCTTTGTCGACTGCCTTGATCGCAAACACGTAACCCACTGTTGGCGACAGATTGAATAAAACTCCCGCATTATTCTTGTTCACTGAAAGCGAGGTTCCCGTAGTGGTGCCGCTCGCGAGCGCACTTGATGCCGGCGCCGGGGCTTGTGCTCCTGACAAACCGGGAGATGCTGAGACCAAGAGCGATGCACCCTGTGGACCCGCTTCCCAAATGTAATACGCGACTCCTGATTGTCCATCAGTTGCAATGAAATTTGCCTTCAGCGTATTCGCACAAATCGTTGGACTTGCGTTAATCACAGGAGCAGATGGAGGAAGATTATCAACAATGAACGAGTACGACAATTCAACCTCTTCGGGCTTGCCGCTTTGATCACTAAAACAATAGAACGTTACAGCGTACGAACCACTCTGCACGGTGCCAAAAGGCGCCGTGTGAAATCGTGCAACTGCAAGCGGCGACGAGGACATCGGTCCTTGCTCGTAGGTCTTTGTAGGAGTCTTGAACTTGCAGTACCCTAATTTATTGGTTGAGATGTTCAGAACTATGGTCGTGTTTTTTGTAGCTGGCGGCGGGCTGTTCACCTTAATCTGCAACGCTGCAGTGAGATCAACCTCGATCGATGTGAGCAGGCGCTGTGACTTCCACCCGGCGCGATCCTCGCACTGCACCTCTAACGGGAATGTCTTCTTGACGACGTCGTCAGGAAAAAGCAGATCGACGTATGCATCGGCTGCGTACGCTGTAAAATTCTGCAAATCAAAATGCTCAAAAGGAATCATAACCTCGTAGGGTGTTGTTGAATCGTTTGCATATTTACAAACGATTTCTTCGCTTCCTTTAGCGTGCATGCGCGCCTCGATTTGGCCTGTAACTGGATACTCGATCACCTTCGGCGGATCAAAACTGATGCCCTGGATTACCGGCGGGGTCGTATCTGCATACAGCATGAAGTCCTTGAAATTGTCCCTGCCGAGATTATCGCGGCAGACCACGAAGAGCTGCTTGGGAAGCCCGACCTGCACAGTGTAATTCTTAATCGTGTGCTCGTTCGCCCCGGTCGTGTCGAACAATGCTGCATCCAGGGAATCAAAAGAGTTTATCACGGATGCCTTATATTTGCAGTTTGACTCGCGCGTCGTTACCACAAGAATTTCAAAGGCCGTTGCATTCGCTACGCCGATTCTCGGCTTCGTGAGATAGATTCCTGTTTCCGGCAGGCTGATCAAAAAATCATACGTGTACGTAGCCGCATTGCTGAGAAGATCAGCAACAACAACACTCAATCGGTACAACCCGTTCTGCAATGATTTCTTTGGCTGAAAGAAATACGTCTCATTATCAAACGTGTTCATGTTGAGCGGAATGCCCTTGCCGGTGTCCAAATTCATGAGTGAGAATTCATTGAGCACGACGACTTCCGCAAACTTGACCTTGATCGTCGGTTGAACATCATCAATGGTCTCAACTGCTTCAACCGAGAAGAAAAATGGCACTATAATTATTGTTAGTAGTATTGTTAGTGTAAGCACGAGTAAGAACGTCCTAACTACTGCAGCCTCTTTCTTCTTTCTCATCACTACCACACAAAACGTTTTCTCAAAACTGTCGTCCGCTCAAAGTACGCCTGCAAACTCCACATTCGCACACGTTTACTTTAATAATCACATAAACAACAGCATAAAAAATGAAATCGAATGCGCCAACTTATGGTTTGCCCAATCCACCGGGAGGCGCTGTACAAAACATACCCACACATATGACTGGCGCCTTTGGCGCTTCGAGATCCTTGATGACGCGCAGTTTTTTGAACGTCTCGTAGCCTGCTGCGTCCTTAACGACTAATATCATGTTGTTGACTTCTGTAAATCCACTCTCTCCTTTGAGCTGCACCTCAATCAAGAAGCTCTTTGCAATTCCTGAAGGATCCTTAATCAATTTCGCCATCTTCTTGTCCGCTGTTTTTCCTGTCGTTTCATTGAAGTCTCCCGGAATCGTCCATGCCGCAACGATATCATCGTCCGCCAAGTCTCCGGTGATCGTCACGTTCGCATGGCTTGTGTACTGTTCTCCGCCGACAGTGATTGTATTTGAAATCTTAATATCGACATTCGCAACGCTTGGCGGAGTGAGATCGATGTAGATCGGCAACGTGATAGTGTGCGCATTCTGCGCATAATCACTGAGCGTGAACTCCATCACAGCGAGCCCTTCGTCGCCCGCGAGCTTGCTATAATCTGGAACCTGCCACGTGAACGAATACGTTGATCCATTCTTGCTTGACAACAAGAGGAATTCTTGGCCTTTCACCTTCATCTTTGAGAATAATGGGTGATTTTCATTCGCCACGTCCGCAGTCATCAAGAGATCAAAGTTCTTTCGGACGCGCGTGTTGAAGCTCAGCTTGTATAGCGGCGCTTCATCATCAACCGTGAACTCAAACGGGCCATAGGCTCCCGTCGGACTCTTCGAGCTATCCCCCAGCGTCTTGAACGCAGTGATCAAAACCGCGTAATCAGCCCAGAAAAATCCTGGCGCCGCGGTCTTTGGCGTCGTAAATGTGCATAGGAAGGCATTGAACGAAATGTTCTTGCACGTTGCGGCTCCACCCGAACTATTCACACTGTCCATGAACGTGTCGACAATCGTGACCGGATCAGAATCGCTAAACTCGACCGTGAACTGCGGAGGCTCGTTAATATACCAGCGGTCATCAGGACCAAGCGTCCCGTTTACTAGTTTAAATTCGGGTGCCTTGGGCGCAAGATGATCCACCGTGAACTTCCACGCGGAAGGAATTGGCTTCTGATTAATCTGATTGCGTGCAAAATCTCTTGCATTCACTGCAACCGTGTAATCGCCATCCTTCAGATTTACCACCGGCACTTCAATACGGTAATAGTAGCTTGACGCATCAAGCTTCTCACGAGCCAGATCGTGCTTTACAGTGAATGGGACCGTCTTCCCATTGATTGACATATTGATTGTTGCACTATCGATTCCTGACTCGTGCTTTCCTTCCTTGAGTATAATGTACACGATAAAGGCTGTATCAGCGGTGGTTCCGGGTTTTGGGAAGCGGGCCTCAACCGTTGGCGGCTTCGGATCAGAAAAGAGCGTGAACCTTGTGGGAGTGTCTGTGATTGCGGGAAGGCGCACAAAGTTCTTTGACTTATCGTACGCTTTCATGTAGAGCGTTGTATTCTTGAATGCGGGCAAGGGCACATTAAAGCCAAACCAATAGAGGGGAGATTCCTTATTATAAAAAAAGATTTTCTTTGCAACAGGCAGAGGATTTTCAAGCGCGGGGTACACCTTAATCGACGTGTAATCCTCATCAGCACCGACATACGCGAGAGAAGTTATGTCGTAGAACATTCCAAAAGAGCCATAGGCTGTTCTTGGGCCCAGCGTCTTCTGCTCAGCGTCAAACCCAACAAAATGATCCGCCTTAATATCAGAAAGCGCGTTCCCTGCCACACGAATCTCGTTGTTGAACCCTGAAATAACCTGATCATCAAACACCATGCTCGTGTTCGTCTGCGTGAAAGCCTTCTCCTGATCAATGCTCTCCGTCGTCGTCACAGCAATCATGTTCAATAATTCGTCCGTGTAGCCAGTCAGGAACAAGCTTGTGCTGTTTGTGTAGTACACTCCATTAGCGTAATGCAACGGGTAACCTTTCGATTCATACTCCGACTTATCTACCGACGGCTTGTAAAGCGACGGCGCAAGAACCGGAGGATTGGGGGGCTTTGTGTCAATTGGAATCTGGAATTTTATTGAGGCGCTCAGATTATGGTAATCGTACACGAAAATCTCAAACACTCCCGTACCCTCGAATCCCTTGTTCGCGTTGATGTTCTTTATCCTGAACAGGCCTTCCCTTACACGAGGATTGGCCGTCGGCAGCAGTTCGATCGTTCCTTTAAATTTCGCCGGTTGACTCGAGAACTGCAGCACTGTCGGCTTTATAGATGAAGGCATCAGATCCTTGGTCGAATTCAACACCACCTTGTATGGCACATCAAGAATTAGAACATCAGCGACCATGCCACCCTCATAGAATTTCAAATCCAGCACAGGGGGCACTTTGTCGATCTGGAAGAGCAGGTTCTGCTTGGGCTTTTCGTTATTGTTTCCCTTGTCAACCGCATAATAGGTCATATGCTGTGTATTACTGAGCGGAATATTCGCCTTGAAAAGCTTGTAATCACCAAAGCCGTCACAATCCTTGCCAAGACAGTAATAGATGCGATCGCAATTATACTGCCACTGCAATCCTAAACCATAAATGAGAGGATCGTCGCAGGAAAGCGTTATGAGAACATCGCTATTGTAGAAGTCGTTGTACGTGCCCTTATTTACTTTATGCTGCGAGACGGGCGGCACAACGTCGACTGCGAAACGAATCTCATCCCCGGCGTTGCCACGGATCTTTCCAGCATCCAACATTTTGCATTTCACGTAATATCTGTGGAACCCGCTAACAGTCTTGATGTCATTTTTGTGCAGCGTGCGTGGAATCGCCTCTGTTCCTGTCAATGTAAACTTCGTCATCTCGTTAAACACTGCCGGATCAAACGGTTTTCCCTTCACTGCGGTCTCGTTGAATGGAGGAATTTCTGCTTCACTGCGCCGATAACGGCACTCGGCATTCGTTCCAGTTTCCACACTGAGCGTGAGAGACGTCACATTGAATGTTCCCTTAGGCTGCGGATTCGTAATGCTCTTATCTCCATCAATAACCCATGTAAAGTTCTTCTCTGCGACGTTTCCGACAGCATCCTCACAGCGGTAACTGAACACGTATTCGCTATCCGGCATATGACCGTAACTTCGTTCCCAGGAATTATTGTACTCGCCAATGATGTTCTGCAAGATGTAAATGTTCTTGCCGTCCTTGTAAAGCCGCGCATCACACACGGCAAACTTATCATCATCGGGAAACTTTGGAACGATCTTCATCGTCATGGTCAAATTCGTGCGCCACTCATCCTCAAAAATCTCAAACGACTGATTCTTCGTCAAAACCACGACGTTGGGAGCGTCCGCGTCGATGTAGACATTAAAGTTTCTCACGGCTTCAAGATTGTGAGAGACGTCTTCGGAGAAAAAGTAGAACGTGTGCACGCCGCTTTGGAAACCCTTCTCGCTGAAATTATAGGTTGCGATACTTACTTTGACATTCTTTTCTGTAATCAGGTTGCCCGCGCCTACACTGACGAACTCCGACTTGCCGGCAGGATAACAATAGCGCGTCTTGTTGCCGTCAGTTACGCACACAAACGTTATTGGGTAAAGTGAAGAGTAATTGACAGAATTGTCATCGATGACTACGGACAGCTTGAAATTTCCAGCGATCCTGTCCGTGTGAATGACTGCCGTGACTGGTTCCGTAATGTCTTTTTTGCACAGCGTCAGGTTGGGGATCGCGTCCGTCGCGAATTCAGGACAATCATCATGATAACTGAAAGTAAAGTACCAAGACTTGAAATTTGGAATCGATGGGTCGGGTTTAAGCGACTCTGGCGGAGGGTTCACGGCGGCCGGTCCAAAGTCCGAGTTTTTGATGCAATTCTGAATTCCGGATTCAGGCAACGTCATATTCTTGGTTAGATTCTGGAACAGCCGGACGCGCCATTGGCATTTGCCAAATCCGAAGAAATCGTCGCTGCGTGCAACAATCGCGTTTGTTCCGTTTGTCTTAACAAAATCTCCATCCGGATCGAGTGTCCCGGTCACGTTGATAATGATGTTGGATTTTAGAACCTTCTTTCCTTCCAAAGAGTATTCTATCGCTGATCCGACACAGTCCTCCTCTGAATCATAATCAACACAGGCGATCTCGCGCTCGTGCATGCAACGCATGTTTTGCGTTCCGCC
Organism: Candidatus Woesearchaeota archaeon; assembly: GCA_016208715.1. Lineage (GTDB taxonomy): Archaea > Nanobdellota > Nanobdellia > Woesearchaeales > UBA11576 > JACQX01. The sequence continues at coordinate 16,728 of JACQXV010000173.1, forward strand.
GAACGCGGTGCCAATCGTGTCAAATGTGCGCGGTTGTGCTGTTACGGGAATGCTGTCGTACCCCTTTGCGAGATTATCCCAATCATAATAACAGCGGCCATAAAGCGAGCACGTCTCACGATCGCATTTTCCAAAAACTTCGTTGAGCGGATCATGGCAACGATCACAGCGCTGCTCAGAAGTAATGTTCGATCTGCACACGCCAATACCTACTTCCTTGTAACGAGGATGCCAAATCCATTCACAACTATTAATCTGACGCTTATCCTCTTCACAAGACTCCTTCGAAAGATAATCATAACAACTCATGCCAGTACGGAGTGGCTTATACTTATCTACAGATGTATATGAGTAATCCTTGTAACAAAATGGAAGCGTGAGACAAGAAGTTAAGGGTGCCCCCTTCGGCAAATCTCCCTTAATGGGCGCCTCGCCATAATTTTTCGGATCAGCCTTCAACAGAGAAGGATTCGCCGAATATGAAAAAAGTCCGAATGGATCACCGCACCATTCACATAAGCTGCTCGGAATACACTCGGTCTTGCCAACGGGAACCTTGGCAGTATAAGGACCAACACAAAGGAAACTCGTCTTCCCTTCTTTCTTATTGCAGTCCACCTTCTTCCCATCGTACTTATAGTCCTTTGCCTTGTCAACACTCACCAGCTGATTATCCACATCACACGTAGAACGAACATTGAACTTCTCTAATGCACACACTTCCGTAGCAACGGCACCGTACGTTGCCTTAAGCGTGTAGCACGCATCGGAACCGGTTTTGATGCACATCACTTTCGCATCAAAAGGCTTTATTGGCGGATTAATCGAGCTCTTCGTAGCCTCGGAAATCAGGAGTGTATTATACTGACCAACAATCTTGTAACACACCCAACTTTCTTTCGGAAATGTCGTATCCTTAAACTGGTTTGTCAATGGAAGAGCGTCTGCCGTAAGGGGAGTCTTGTACGCGCCGGGATCAGTACAACCTGCCCCTTTATCATCGCCAGCGATGCATCGGAAGATATTGTAATTAATCAAATTCTTAGGGCACTCGTCAGTCCATTCGAGATTGATCTCCTTCTTGAACTGAACAGCACTCAGTTTCTTTAAAACGGGCCCCGGAGGACTTTGTTCACACTTCGTTGGGCACGTACATGCTGAAGGAACTTTCAATTTCTTGAGAAGATCATCATACTTGGGTTTCGGGATGGCGCCTTCGTGCCCTTTTTCCCAGTCATTCTGCGGAGGAGCACACGCATCAGCGGTACACCCAAACTTCTTTGTCTTGAACGACGTCCAACTTCCGCCCAAAAATGGAACTGACGAAAGCAACGGAGGAGGATTATCCTTATCAAACACACCGTCACAATCCTCGCCTGGCTCAATCAAATTATTTCCACACTTGATCGGCTGTGGAGGGCATGTACAATCTGGATTGCATGGAGCTTTGTCAGGTCCGGGACACGTTCCTCCATCACAATCCTCAGAAACCTCTTTGACTCCATTGCCGCAGATCTGCGGTGGAGGACAACGGCACGGCTTTGGAGAACCGGGCTTGCCACACAACTCCGCAAGACAATCGCTCTTCGTATTGAATTTTCCAGCAACCCATGAGTCCGTCGCTGCTTCATAAACGCCATCACAATTCTCTAAAGGCGCGTCTATAATGGCGTTGCCGCACACGGCCTTGTAGGTGCACTTACACTGTACATTGCACGCGCCAGGACAGAGCTTATCGTCACTGCCGTCGCACTGCTCAAACACGCCATCAGCATTCGGAAATTGAACAAGATCATCGCCGCACTTGGTCTTCTTACATGCAAGATTCTCTGCACAATCTACATCTTCACAATCTGACGCGCCATCACAGTCATTGTCGATTAAATCATTACACGATGATTCCACACCTACTTGATAGAATGCCTTCAGAACAGTGTTCTTTACTTTCAGCGCCGGATTCGAATTAAACGAGGCACAGTCTGAATCACACTTGTCTGCTGCAGCATCAGCCCAGCCAGCCTGGTCATTGTCTTGATCTCCCTGCTTTGCACAATCTTCGCCCAATGCTGTGGGAAGCGCGACGATCTTAAGTGTCAAATCAACATTGACCAAGTTTGCACCGCTGACTGTGTAAGCAGTCGAATTGATTGCCGTGTCCTTTGTTGCAACCACGGTGCCAGAAGACGGGCTTGGAATATCCATAATCTTGTACGTGCCGTCGGGATTTGAAAGAACCTGCTTGCCTCCCGCCTTCACCTGCGCTCCGCTGACCGGATTCTTGGCAGGATCAAGAATCTTTCCTGAAATATTGAAAAGACCGGCAACCTTACATGATGGGCTCGCGGCACACGCACCAAAGGTTGGAAAAATCGCGTTATCTTTTTCACAACAATACGGAGAAGCAACAGTCGTCATACTCGAACCGCATTTGCAACCAACAGGATTAGCTCCATCGCACGTTAATGATGCACAAGAAAGAGCCGCACCGGAACAGATGCTGTTGGCGTTTACTTCCTCCGAAGAAGGGTTGGTCGTGAAGAACTTGATAAACTGCTTTGGTGGAGAAGGCGTAGAAATTTTATCACAAGTAATACGGTATGTTGCTTTGGGCAAACCGGTCACCTTGTGACAGCAAGCGACAATATCGCAATCAGTTATGTCCTCACACTCCCTGCTGGCCCCGCCGGGACCCAATTTGTCGTACGGCGCTGTCGAAGAACACTCACTCTCGCTGAACCCGCGGGAACAGCCAGTAACGCCAACACAACAGCCCGCCTGCACGGAAGAGGCGAGGATGCTTACCGTACCGAGCAAGGCAAGTGAGAAAACTACACTGAGAACTACTACGAATAACGTCCTCTTTTTTCCCATCACTTCACACCGTGAAAGAGCAAAGCTCTTAACAACCCAAGAGCAGACACAAGCTTCGCCAATTCTTCGTTTCGAATTGCTCGTGCCACCTCTACTCGAAATTACTCGAAATCTTGCTACTTCTTTTGCTACTTCTGAAATATGATCAAAATCTGAAATATGATCAAAAATAAACATTCCAACAAACAACGGCAAACACAGAAAACGGGCAATTTACCGCTGTTTTCTGCTCTTTTACTCTTTTTAACACAAAGAACTTTTGAGACACCGTTATTTTTAAACCTTTTGGTTCATTTCGCTTGTTTGTGACCAAATTGGCCTCCAAAGTGCGAAAAGAAAAACTATTTAACTCCGCAATTCCAAAAATGCGGTCATTCGCTACTGTTCTCAAGACCCGTGGCTCATTCCGCAGTCAAAAGTTAGCGTGGCAGCAAAGCAACCAAAAACACAAAAACAACAACACCCGTACTCAAAGACACGTACTCAAAGCTCACAAACCGGCCCTGTCCCGCATCTCACTTACGCTCGGCCGCTGCACCGCTATCGGTGCTCCGCTCGCTGTAGAGGTTTGAGGCGATGTTGTCGACCAGAGAATGTCCAACACAGTGCAAATCACTTCAGCTCGCAGGGTGGCAGCAGCACATTCGGGACAGAGCCTCACAAACCTACGAGCTTTTAACAACCAAAAGAGGCAAGAGGCACATTGACCTTGAAAAAAACGTTCCAAGAATTAAATGTTGGTGTTGAGGAACTTTTTCTCGTACTTGGCATCATCATAGGATTTGCAGACTTCTTCTCGCTCTTGCCGCCAGAGATCGAGTACACCAAAACACTCGTGTCCTGGATCTCCCTGGGCTACCTCTTCTACTCTGCGAGCTTCACAAAAATCCTCTTAGGCGAACGGCACAAGAAAGCTGACCTGGCAATCCTTGCAAGCTTCTTTCTCCTCGCCACCAAAGACCTTGTCGGATTCATACTCTCGGCAATCGGCGAAGCGTCAGCGCTCCTGCTTCCCTTCTACCGATACGTTCTAGCTCACGCGGCGGGACTCGAAAAAATCACATTCATCATAGGAGCAGCAATACTTATTGCCACAAGCATCTCCATGGTAAGGTATCCTGTCAGAAAACCAAGCGTGCTCCACCTCATCCATGAAGAAGAACAACCCGCCAAAGCAGCACAATACGTTATTCGTTTTTTTAGCGCATACTTTCTACTTCTTCTAACCTTCATCATGGTCTTCAACCTCGCCATTGAGTGGCTTGCCATCAGCGCAGACTCGCCACTTCTCTTTTTGCTCGTCTTCTTTTACTTCTTCTTCATCCTAAAGCACCACAAACGATTCGAACCCGACACGTTCATCCACAAAATAGGAAGCGGGGGAGAATCATTTTATGAACATGTCATCACGATGTTTCAAAACAAACGTGCGGTATTTCTTGCAATCAGCGGCTTGCTCGCGCTCCACATCCTGACCGACGCTGCGCACTTCATCGTCCCCTACGCGACGACGCTGAAGTCTGAATTCTATTTCTCACAACTCGGAGCGGGGCACGAGCACCTCTGGAAGCGCTTCTTTGCAGACTGGGCAACCATTACCGGAGCAAACAAGCTATTTTCTCCCTTCATCTACGCATTCAACATCATTGCAGCAGCAATAATCTTCATCTCCCCGGGGTACCTCTGGCACCAGCTCTCTAAAGAACGAGCAACACGCTTTGACAAAATCGCGCCGGTCTTCTTTGGAACGCTCACAACCTTCATTATGCTTCCCGTAATCAAATTTCAATCATACGCGAGCAAAAACCTCGTCGGAGTCGATATACTCACACACACGATCCAGTATCCAGAAAACATCACGATGGTGTTCTTAATCTCAGCGCTTATAGGATTTGCGTTTCACTTCCTTGCGGAACGATACGGCGAACGGGTGAACAAACTGACGACAATCATCATCCTTGCGTATTTCTCATACTACATCTGGCTGTTCTTCGTCGATTCAAGCAACTACTACATTGTAAGCATCATCGCACTGCTCAAAGCGGGCGAGATCTTCCTTGGCACACACCTCTTCTTCTTTTTTGCATTCATCATCATCTTCTACATCGGAGGACTAATCATCTTTATTGCAGAAACACTCTGGAGGCGCCATCCCGAAACATTTAAATATCCAACAAGTCTCAAGAAAACAAAGAGGCGCAGTGCATGAACCAACTAAAACGCATGGTACAAAGACTCAATTTCTTTGAAAAACTCTTGTTCTTAGTCGGCGTTGCCGTCACGGTCATGGGATTCTACTACATCAACAAGCTATACACTGGCGAAGGACATCTCTCGTGGGCGCTCTTACAAGCGGCTTTCCTCTGGTTAGTGCTCCTATTCTTAATTATTCTCACCGACAGCAATGAGAGCATCAAAGAAGAACTCAAAGAAGTCATCAAGCAACACATCAATGAAACGCGGATCCTCAAAGAGATTTCAAAACAACAGCTCGCAGAACTGGAAGAAATCAAGAAACTTCTCTGGGAGAAACACCATCCAAAGAGAAAATAGAAATATTGTTTCGTTCTGTCTTTTTGTGTTTTCTCGAATTTGTTTAGCTCTTATACTCACAGCGCCGCTCACGACGCATAAGGGAATACTTCCCTTATCAACCCACATTAAGGCAGGCATGAAGCCTGCCAAATCACGATGAGTTTTCAGCCAGTTCGCAGGTCAGTGGCGGCGCTGTGAGAGTGATTAGCTAAACAAATACGCTTTCTCTATTTTTTCTTATGCAATCCTGCAACGAGCACAACAGCAAATCCCAGTGCCGGAATCACCACTAACGGGAGCAACAGAACAAACAGTGACTCCTTCCTGGGTTCCATGCCCTTCGCGAACGCGGTCGTCTTAGACTCAATGTGGGCAGCAGCGTGCTCCCCCTCAATCTCGTACGACAAATCGATACGCTCCTTCACCTCAACAAAATGCCACGCAATGAGCGGATCCTTCTGAATAATTCGCGGCGGAGTTCTGAACGTCAGCTTGTCTGTAGAATCCGCAACTGCCTTAGGAATCTCCTCATAGATCGTTACGTCAAACAAATCCTGAATAGGAACAATCTCGAGCTTCACAACCGTCTTTCCCTTCACAACAGCGCTGCTCTTCTTGACGTTGATGAAATTCTTTGAATTTTGCAAATATTCCTGATATTCCTCAAAATTATAGTTCGTGCCGAGATCCGCATCGAGCACGCGCTTAAGCTTCTCATCTTCATCCAAAAAAAGACGCTGCGCAATCGTACACTCTTCGTCAACGCTCCCATCGCAATCATCATCCAAGGAATTCTTGCACACTTCTTCCTTTGGCTTAACTCCTGAACACACGGGCCACGCGCCACCGCTGCACGTTTGAAGGCCGGCAGTGCAGATGCCACGGTTGATGCCGCACGGCTGGAATAAATTTTCGTCAACGAGTTGATTGCAATTATCATCCTTTGCATTGCAGGATTCTTTTGCTGCAGGGTTCACTGCAGAATCTTCATCATCACAATCAGGTCCATTAACACAATTGAGGCCAAAGCCATCACCATCGCCATCAACACAACCAAGCGAAGGCGATACCTTGTCATCGGATCTGGAAATTTGTGAATCTTGGGGTGTTTTCTGCCGTAGGGACGGCATCACAACTGCGGGCGCGGCAACAGCCGCCGCAGCATTGGTCGCCGGCGCCCCGGAACAATCCTCATCCACGCTGTTATCGCAATCATCATCGATGCCATTACCGCACTGTTCTGAAAGCGGGGTCACTCCACCAGAACAAATCCCCCACACGCCACTCACGCACGATTGCGTTCCTGGTTTGCATGCACCGATATTTAAGCCGCATAAACGGGTATCTCCCGTGGTGCATTGGCAACCCTCGTCTATCCGGCCGTCGCAATCGTCATCAACACTATTGCACAGTTCATTACTTGGGTTCACTGCTCCGGTGCACGAACTCCACACCCCGGCACCGCACTTCTGCGTCCCATATATACAGACGCCAATATTCGAAGTTCCGCACTGCTTCGTTAAGAACTCGTCAATAACACCATTGCAATTATTATCAAGATTATCGCAAACCTCTGGATTTCCTGGAAACACCGCGGCATTCGTGTCGTCACAATCGGCGTCAGCCTTCACCCCATCGCCATCATCGTCAGTGCACGCAGGGAATTGACCACAATCACTGTCAGCACAATCTATCTTACCGTCACAGTCATCGTCAGCAGCGTCAGCGCACGCGGACTCACTATCGGCAACACTGCAGGGCTCCCATGCCGTACAGCCTCCAGTTACCGCATCAGTGAATCGCGTTTGCTTCCCGCCACAACCACATGAACGCTCAGTAGGGGAACACAAAGCAACAACAAGCGTCGACAAAACTGACAGGGACAAAACCACAACAAGCAGCAATACTCCTCTTTTGAACATGCTGTAACAAAAACAAGAAAACGATTATTTAAAGATTACGTATTTGTTTAGCTACTCACATCGCAGCGTCGCCACGACGCTCGCTGTGTAAATTAAGCCGCTTACCGAACCGAGAATCGCGCGAGACGATGTGAACGCCGTTAGCTCGCAGGTCGGTGGCGACGCTGCTA
>JACQXV010000174.1 GCA_016208715.1 Candidatus Woesearchaeota archaeon
AATCGGAACGAACCCTCGGGTTCGTAACAAATCCGCCGTCTTTGATTTTTGCCCAGCCAGCCAGTTCGCCGCGCAGCGGCGAACCATTTTGCGGAGCGCGGCCGCCTCGCGGCCGCGCGGAGCAATCCTTTCAAACGACGAAGTTTCTATTGGCGGTGTGTATTGGACGAAGTTCGAATGTATTTCGGACAAAATCCAAATGATTAAAGCGGACTCGGCAGGGCGAAACAATTTGTCTGGGGGAATGGATTCGCCCTGCCTCGGCTGATTTCCCGCCCGCAGGAGGGGTCTGGGGAGGAATGCGGGCGGGTTTCTGAGCCCTTTCCTTTTCGCCGACGGGATTCATGCCAGTTAAAAACTGGCGCACCGCAGAAGTTATTTTTCAATCTTAACGCTTTCTAATATTTGCCGAACTAACTTCAGAGTAAAGTCAGTTTCTTCACCCTTTCGATATTCTGCAAGATCACCCGTGAAAATTCTATAAGAATTTGTCAGCAAATCAAATCTCTTATCACCAACATAAAACGCATATTCTTTTCTAATACCTTCTGTTCTTGGCCACTGGCCATAATATCGTATGAGCATTTTGGTATTGCCAACATTGGCAATCTCGCAGTATTGTCCTCCAAAAGAGCATTGATGTTGCCCCAAAGTACCTTGGGCTAACATATCTTTTTCTTTCTTCCATCGCTCTTGCGAAGTAAGCGGACCAAGACAAGGCCCTTCGCATTCTGCAGCTTCTTTCTCTGCTTGAGCTGTATCGGCTAGAGTATTTACCTCTATACGTAGAACATCATTGTCATCATTTGGGAATTTGAGAGTTCTTGCACTCGTATCATATCGCGGTTGTCCAAAAGCTGATGGATAGCTAAAACTTATTCCCAATCCAACATCTCTAAATACTGACTTGTCTTTGAAATAATTTTCGTAAATTGAAGCCGCCTTATCAGCAGAATAAGTTTGCAATGAGACGACTAAAGAATTAGCTTCTTTGCTCAATT
>JACQXV010000142.1 GCA_016208715.1 Candidatus Woesearchaeota archaeon
TTCGGTGGTAATATCGGAAATATCGGAAATCTTTGAGGCAAGGACTTTGTCTTCCGATAGATTTAGATTTTCCGATAAACTGCTTTTGGCTTGAGTCATTATCTCTTTTACCTTTGTATTGCTATCCCGAATGGCTGCGGCCGCCTCAGCTATCTTCTGTGGATTTCCATTCTGGGCGCTAATCTGCTCTTTTAGTTTTGAAATGTTCTCTTTCGCGCTCGCCACCTGAAGTTGAATCTGGTCAACCGCTTGTTTGACTTGATCGTCCTGCGGCGCTGAAGAACTACTCAAAATCTGCGCTAATTCCTGAGCGCGCCGGTCGGTAATTTCGGCTCCCAGCTTAACCTGCGCGGTTTCATCAGCGGTCAAAGCAGTGAATCGCCCTTGGGCTTTTTCCATAAAAACCTTCAGAAGAAAGGCGTTTTCCCCCGGCAAACTGCCCTGGGCATTAAAAATTGCCAGTCCGCCGATCCCCGCCAAAATAACAAAAACAACCAAACTGATCACCGCCGGCTGAAAAAGCGGCTGCCTAAAGCTAAAAATCTCGGTGATTCTGGATTTCCAATCCATAGCCTCGCCGGCGCCTTCAACCCGTCGCGTTATCCGCGCGCGGCAAGAAATTACCCACTCCTCATCCGGCTGGATTTTCTTTAAAGCCTTAATTTTACTGATTAATTCTTTCTCATCCATGATTTTTGGGCTCTTACCCATCTATATATAAAGACGGAAAAACGGGGTATTTGTTACAGTCCCGCATCAAAGCGTTAGGTTGAACCCCAAAAATGTCATGCTGAACTTGTTTCAGCACCTCATCTTAACCAAAGAGTAAAGATCCCGAAACGAGTTCGGGATGACACATTGAAAAAGCCGGCTAGACGCTTTTATCCACTAACTGTCTGGCCGACTCTAAGCCCCTATGCAGTATTACCCGAACCGCCCCCTCGGATTTGCCCAAAATATCCGCTATCTCGGGCACGCTTAAATCATCAAGATAATGCCAAATAATTACGTCGCGATAGTCATTCTTTAATCCCGATAAAGCGCGTTGGACCGAAACCATCTCCAATGCCAGACCGGTTTTTTCTTCGGGGTTATTTTCCGCATCGGGAATTTGTATCTCTAATTCGTCTAAAGAAATCGGGGCTTTGCTTTTTTCGCGATAAAAATCAACCACCAAATTTTTGGCCACCCGATAGAAAAAAGCTCTCGGGCTCTTAATTTGAACGCTGACCGTCGCCGGCAAACCAACATATTCCCAAGTCCGCAAAAAAACTTCGGAAGTCAAATCCTGCGCCGTTTCTTTCGAACTAACGCGTAAAAAAATATAGCGGTAGATACCGGCTACATTTTCGTCATATAGGTTTATAAATTCCTGATGATTCATCGATTTACTCCCCTTATTCTCTCATATTCTCTCATAAAATTTGCCCGATGACAAGCAGAAAAATGGGCATTCCCTGCGAATGCCCATTAAGATCTTTTCCTTATTATATCACTTCGCCGGAAAGCAGAATCGCTTTAACCTCCGGCAATTCTGCCAAGGCGCGAATCTCCTCGACGCTTAAACAGTAAAAAATTGAGTTCCCGTCAAGTATCCAGTTCCGATACCCTCGAGACTCCAGCCAAGCGGCAACAGCGAAAAAACCGTACGGCCGCATTTCGATTGCCACCGACAGCGGCCTTTCCACATCAAGACCGTGTTTAATTCTCAAAAACAGATCTCTCGAAAGTTTTTCCCTTAAGTTATCTATCGCGCCCATTACAACCTCCCTCATAGTCCAAGCCCTAGGCCATAGTTTTAAAGTCCCAATAGACTTTGATACCCTCGCAGTCTTCGTCGCAACGCCAAGATTTGGGCGGGCGCTTCTTCAAATAAATAACAAAACAGGGTCGGCTTCTGTCTTCTTCTTTGGCCTCGCGATCCGCCTTGCCGACGGTGGAAACATCGACACCGATAACATAGTCGCGCCACATCTCATCGGTAATATGATCCTCCGCGAATTTCATCAGGCGCATTTTCAGCCGTTCTTGCTCCTGCCGCGCCCGCGATTCCGGCGATTCGACCGGAGGCTTAATTTTTTCACCTGAAAATTTCATTTTAAATTTTCGCCTCCCCTAAGAGCGTAAATTTACCTTTGAAGTGCACCACTCGGGTATAATATAATTGGCGAAGCCAATTAATAAAATACTATGAGCTATCAACACTTCAAGCAGTCGGATCGAGATGAAATCTCCATCCTACTGAAGAA
>JACQXV010000143.1 GCA_016208715.1 Candidatus Woesearchaeota archaeon
AAATAAATCAAATAGAAATAAATCATAAAGTAAATTATAAAATAAAGTATGATAGAATCTCGTCCAGCCCGTAATAAAACCCGTATGGGTTTCTGTGGCACTCCCGTGCCCCTCGTCGCCTGCAAAGGCGCATAGAAAGGTGAATGCTATGGCAACCATGTTTGATGTTCCTGTCAATGAACTGCTTAACGAAGTTGCAAAAGAACTAAAGAATGTGCCTGAGATCAAGCCACCCGTCTGGAGTCTTTTTGCAAAAACCGGGATGCACAAGGAGCGGCCTCCTGTTCAAGCGGACTGGTGGTACATTCGATCAGCATCAGTCCTGCGCAAAGTGAGGACGCGCGGCCCGATCGGAGTCTCTAAACTTTGCACGCAGTACGGTGGGAAACAGAATCGTGGCCATAAGCCAGAAAGATTTCAGAAAGGCTCTGGCAGCGTTGCCCGCAAAGTATTGCAGCAGCTTGAGAAAGCCGGCCTTGTGAAAAAGACACAAGTCGGTAAGCACTTTGGTCGTGCGATCACACCAAAAGGAATTTCGCTTCTCGATAAAACCGCGGGCAAACTCTACAAAGTAAATCCTGCGCTAAAACAACCGACAGAAAGTGCGCAGCAGGCAGCGCCGCACGCCGAACAAAAATAGATAGCAGATATCTTACAAAAGAGCTAATCACGATCATTATGGCACGCGTCAAACATCCCAGCAGAAAAAAGCGTCTTGCAAAGCTTGGACGCCAGACGAAGTGGGCACCTTTCTGGACTGTGCCGAAGATCTACGGTTCTGGTCGCCGCGTGCATCCGGGAAGGCACACGAGTGTTAAGCGGCACTGGCGGCGTGTAAAGACGAAAGCATAAAAGACCAAAGCATAATAATCATGAATTTAATCACGAATTGTGAACATCATGGCAGAACTTGAACGCACATACACTGTTCCGCTTCGCAAAGGCTGGCTCGCTGCGCCGATGTATCGGCGGGCAAAGCGCGCAATGCACGAATTGCAGAACTTTGTGAAGAAGCACATGAAGGCCAAGGAAGTGCTCGTCGGTCCTGAACTCAATATGAAGATCTGGGAGCACGGCATACGCAATCCGCCGCATCACGTAAAAGTAACTGCTGTAAAGAATGATGAAGGGGTGTGCCGTGTCGAACTCTTTGGTCACAAGTTCAAAGCTCCCAAAAAAGACGAAAAAGCTGAGAAGAAAGCCGGAAAAGGCGCGAAGGAGCTTGCAGAGAAACTGAAGGAAAAATTGACTGAGAAAGAAGGTAAGAATAGCAATAGCGCCGAGAAAAAAGAAGAAAAGGAAAGCGCATCAGAAAAAGAAAAAAAGACCCCTGCTAACCCTGCTAAAAAAGAAGAAGCAAAATCATAAAAATCGGTCGCAGGCGTCCTACTCCGCACTAAAGTGCGGAGTTTGAACGGACGCCTGCATATATAGACCGATTTTTAGGATGCCAAAAATGTCGCCCTAAAGGACGGGGTTTTAAACCCCACACCAAAATGTTTGGCGACATTTTTGTGCATAAATTCTTGCGAAGCAATATTCATTCCGCAACCAAGAACATATTTTATAAATCGTATTTGTTTAGCTACTCACATCGCAGCGTCGCCACGACGCTCGCTGTGTAAGTTAAGCCGCTTACCGAACCGAGAATCGTGCAAGGCGATATGAAAGCCGTTAGCTCGCAGGTCGGTGGCGACGCTGCCTAAACAAATACTATAAATTATTTCTGTAAAATCATCTGCGCGAGTGTGTGGCGTGAGTGTGTGAGTTGTTCTCAGTCGCCCACGCAGTGTCAGGGTGTTTCCATGGCGATCAAAAAAGTGCATGCTTTGCCTTTTGAGCGTATCAATCGCGAAGTGCTCGTCCGTAAGGAGTTGCCCACTTCTGAAAGGTACGGCTGCGAGCCACTCAAGCGTTCAATCGACAAGCACATAGAGTGCGGTGTTATCAATCTTGATAAACCGAAAGGCCCAACATCGCATCAGGTTTCAGCATACGTGCAACAGGCTCTTGACGTAAAAAAAGGCGGCCATAGCGGCACGCTTGATCCGAAAGTGACCGGCGTTCTTCCCATAGCGATCAAGAAAGCGACGAGAATCGTGCAAGCCCTTCTTGTAGCAGGCAAGGAATACCTGTGCATCATGCACGTGCATAAGGAAGTTCCTGAGGACAAGATTCGAAAAACGATGGAAGGTTTTGTGGGCAAGATCAAGCAGCTTCCTCCAATCAAGTCAGCAGTAAAGCGCGAGTGGAGGTACCGTAAGATCTACTACATCGATATTCTCGAGATCAAAGGTCAGGATGTATTATTTAGAGTTGGGTGTCAAGCCGGCACATATATCAGAAAATTATGCCATGACATAGGCCAAACGCTTGGGTGCGGCGCGCACATGGGCGAGCTACGCCGAACAAAAGTTGGGCCATTTGACGAATCGACGCTTGTCACGCTGCAAGACGTCGCCGACGCAAGGTGGTATTACGAGCAGGAGAAAAACGAAAAGTACTTACGCCGCGTGATTCAACCATTGGAAAATGCTGTTGAACATCTACCGAAAGTGTGGGTGTACGACACAACGATTGACACGCTGTGCCACGGTGCGGATTTAGGCGTTCCAGGCATTTCAAAAGTTCACTCAGACATTCAGGTCGGCGAACTTGTTGCAGTGATGACGCTCAAAGGCGAGCTGGTCTCGATCGGCGAAGCGGCGATGATTTCTAAAGACATGCAGAAAAAACCGAAAGGAATTGCAGTCAAAGCAGGAAAAGTGTTCATGGATCCAGGAACATATCCGAAGATGCGCCGGGCAAAGCCTGCCGAAGAGAAAAAGGACGATTAAGTTTATAAAATTTTGTCTTTGCAATTTACTTGCACGAACAAACTTTGGAAAAAGTGATTAAAGTCAAAGCCCACCTTATTAAAAAAACCATTTTCTCGATTGAATATAACCTTTGTTAGTTTCTCCGACCTACGAGCAAACATTTAGAGAATGACAGCGACTTACAGAAGCGGGTTCTCTCAGGTTATACATCTATTTATACAGCGATATGTTTGCGGAGTGGGGAGGATTCGTAATGAAATGGAGAAAGTTTTTGATTTGCCATTACTTCCGGGACTGCCGTAGTTTCCCAAATTGAATAGTTGAGTAATCACGAGCAAAGCGAGAGTAAAGTCCGAGGGGCTTAAGTTATGATTTTTGTATGTTGCTACCCAAAAATAAAGAAAGATTTATAAATCTAAGTTAAAAACTATCTCTTATGAAAAACAACACAGATGAAAAACATATTAATGACCTAGTAGATAATTGTTTATCTTTTGTTGATAAGAGAGGAAGAATAGTCAGTAAGAGTAATACTGGAGTAAGTACAAGTTTAGAGATGAAATATGACGTAGATAATTTAGCTTTTCATTTCAGCGTTTATAGTCATTGTATGGGCAATGGATCATGTTATGTCCAGGTGAAAAAGGATAAAAAGGTTGTATTTGAAGCAAATGGTTGCTTTACAGTAAGAGCGTTTGGAATGAAAGCTGAAGTCTATCAGCCTGGAGATTGGGAAAAAACAATTCCCGAATGGTGTCCATAAAAATATTACTTTAATTTAACTCAAGCTTCCTTTTCTTTATTCAATTTGGGAAATTTTAGTTTTCTTTTCAAAAAATTTTATTAACCGCCAAGAATACGGCGGGTCTGAAAGACCAGCTGATGAATTGGCTTGAAAAACCAGCAGGTTTTTCACAATTAGCAGTGTGCTGTTTCTTTACTGGTTAAAGCTGAAAAGGGTAAGCGAACCAAAATCAAAAGACTATTCCCTGAGGTCTTTGCGTAAAGATCCGGGAATT
>JACQXV010000144.1 GCA_016208715.1 Candidatus Woesearchaeota archaeon
CCAATTTTTACCGCCCGCGCATGGGGAAGCAGTTCGCATAATTGAAGCGATAAAGTTGTTTTGCCGACCTTTGATGACGCCCCGGAAATCACTATGGTTTTCATTAAAACACCTTTACTTCCGGCGATACTACCCGTCCACGTTCAAGTTTTGTTACATTCGCTGATAAACGATAAGCCTGTTCCATTATATGGGTAGCCATGATTATTGTCGCTTTGTTATCAGATAACCGCATTACGTCTTCTTCGATTTTGTTTACGCTTTCGGGATCAATATTGGCGGCCGGTTCGTCAAGTAAAAGTAGTTTCGGTCTTAAAATTACGGCTCTGGCCAGGGAGACGCGCTGCATTTCCCCTGCCGACAGATTTTTTGCATTGCGGTTTATGACGCCGCCAAGACCAAGAGATTCGATGACCCGGTTTAGATTTCCGGCGTCTATTTTTTGTCTTCTGACTTTAAGTCCGTAACAGATATTGTCTTCTACAGTGCCGGAAAACATAAAGGGTTTCTGGAGGCAATATACCATATCCAGACGTTCCACGTCGTTCTGTATCCATCCGGACGACGGTTTTTCAAGTCCATTTATCAGGCGCAGCAGCGTGGTTTTGCCTGAGCCGTTGGGGCCAACGATGACGCAGATCGTCCCCTGTTTAAAATCAAGCGCAGGAATGTCGAGCGCCAGATTGTTCTCATAATATTTTTTAAGATTTCTCAGGCTTATCATTTGTCTATCCCCGCCTGAAGAAACCGGAATGTCAGATTTACTCCAAGCGCCAGAGCCAGCAGAACGCAGCCCAATTGAAAACCAGATATAAATTCACCCCTGGATGTTTCAAGCGCTATAGCGGTAGTCATTGTGCGCGTATAACCTTTAATATTGCCACCAAGCATCATGGCCACGCCCACCTCGCCGATGAGCCTGCCGAATACGGCCACAACCGCCGCCATTATGCCGTAACGCGCTTCTTTGATCAAAGTCTTGATTAATGCGGCTGAACCGGCGCCAACTGTAATGGCCGTCTCAAGCGCGGAGCGATCCACGGCCGAAACCGCGGACTGTGAAAAGGTAATCATAATCGGCAGAGCCAGAATCACCTGTCCGATTATCATGGCCGCGGGAGTAAACAGCAAATGCATGCCGCCGAAAATTGAATTACGGCAGATCAGCGAATAAACAAATATTCCCACAACAACCGTTGGAATCGCCAGCAAAGTATCGAGTATGATTACTAATGCTTTTTTCCCCGGAAAATTCTTGATTGCGACAAACAGTCCCAG
>JACQXV010000184.1 GCA_016208715.1 Candidatus Woesearchaeota archaeon
TATTGAAAAGCTCTGAAGTAGAATGTTTGACCAGCACCGCTCAGCCGCGCTGCGCGCGTCTTCGCTCAATCAGCACCACGCCTGGCTCGTGATAGTCATACTACCAGCGACGGCTGACATCCCCCGCAGCTGAAAAGTCAGCTGGCACCTTCAGGCGGCATTCACCTGCAGGCGAAGCCACCTTCGTCGTCCGACTGAAACGAAGTGGAAGTCGGACTTGAGATCGAGTGCCAGCGGATCGACAGCCGCTGGGGGCGTCCCCCCTGTCAGCATCGCTGTTTTAGTTTCTATCTCTCGCAGAAAGGCGGTGGTGCTGACTGTGCTGGTCGAGCTTTTCAATAACGCTTGACAAGCAGAACATTGATATATAACAGAGCTATATAATAGAGTTCAATAGTTTTTAAGTATTTATTTAGCTGATTATTTAGCTGATTATATCGCAGCGTCGCCACGACGCTCGTTGTATAGGTTTAGCTGATTTGTGAACCTAGAATCGTGCGAGACTGGGTGATGGCCGCGAGTTCGCAGGTCGCGGCTGCTGCTAAACAAACACGATTAAGAAGAGGATGAAGATCTTGCACAAACGGCCAGTCGTCACAAAAACTGCAGCCAATGCCTTGTTTATTCTTGTCATTCTCATCCTTGCTGCTTCATTCGTCATGGCACACGGAGTGGAAGATGATGAGGATGAAGATGTTGACCTGACTGACCTGGCGCTCAAAGGAATCTATGCTGCCAGCATTATATCCCTCTTGGTCATTGCTTACTCTCTTATCAAGGGCAAAGGTCTTGCTGAATCCCACAAGAAAACTGTCTTTGTAAGTATTCTCATAAGCGTTGTACTCGCAACAGTCTTTCTGATCAGCACAACTGTGTACCTCAACTTTACTTCCGTCACTGGCGGCCCGGTTCATTGGCATGCAGATTATGAGCTAATCATTTGCGGGGAGCATAAGGAACTGGTGGATCCTAGAAGCCTTTTGCTCAACCGCGTTGGAACATCCACACTCCATGAGCACAACGACAATCGTATACACATCGAGGGAACACCGCGAACGCTTGAGTCCGTCAACCTCGGAGCATTTTTTCGCGTCCTGAATGGCCATCTTGAACCAGGATGGCTGCACTTTCATTCCAACGAAGGAGAAGTCAACGTGAAGAATGGAGACCAATGCGATGGAAAACCTGCGCAGCTTATGATGTTTATTGAACGACAGGAAGGCAGAGACAGGGTTTGGAAAGCAAGCACCGAATTTGACGACTACATTCCAAGTCCGCACGGTACTATTCCGCCAGGCGACCGTCTCAAGATATTCTTTTCAGAACGAAGCCAAGAAGACATCCTGAGGGAACTTCATGGTAGCTGATATCTCACTTCCAACACTTGGAACCGTGCTCCTCACGGCAGCAGTCGACTCGATCAATCCATGCGCGATTGGAGTACTGATTCTCCTTATCTCAACACTTCTCGCAACCAAAAATAAGCACCAGATGCTCAAATACGCCAGCCTGTACATTCTCGTCGTCTACATCGTTTATTTTTCTGCAGGAATTGGGCTCACCGCCTTCCTTGCCAACATCCCGCAATCAATTGTCGAGTACATCTCTATTATCGTCGGAGGAATCGTTGTCGCTGCAGGGCTTGTTGAGATAAAGGATTATTTCTGGTATGGGCAAGGATTCTCACTCATGATCCCAAAGGACAAAGCAAAGAAACTCCACGGTATGATGCAGAACCTCTCTCTGCCGACAGTTATCTTCCTGGGCGCATTCGTCGCAGCAGTCGAGCTGCCATGTACTGGAGGACCATACCTGGCTATAACGCTTGTACTTTCACAGAGCTTTAACCTTTCCGCGATACTTTTGCTTGCTATCTACAACTTGATTTTCGTACTGCCGCTTGTCATCATCGTCGCGCTCGTTCTTGCGGGCTACAAATTGCATCGTGTCAAGAAATGGAAATTCGAGACACGCGCATACATGAGGCTTGCAACTGGAATTCTGCTCATCGGCCTTGGATGGCTGCTCATCCTCATCGCGAACGGAACAATCAATCTAAGCTGAGAACCATGAAGAAACTTAGAACCATGAAGAAAAAAACACTACGCAAAAAAACCGCTGCTACAAAAGGACGCGCAAAGCATGTAGGACACTATCCCCGCCTCAAAAAGAGGCTCACCGAGACAGGATGCATCGTGAAACGCCACGGGCACGTCGAGGTCTGGGACGAACGCAAGTGCTACGGGGCTGTGTACGCCGCATTTGCAAGCGCCCACTACGCAGAAGAGCAATGTGAAAAAGAAGCGCAGAAGATATGCAACGTCATCAGAAAGCACATGAAAGGCGCCTCATGCATCAGCTCACACCACATCCGTGAGATGGTTAGCAAGATGCTCCGGGAGCGAGATGAAGATGTAGCATTCCTGTACGACACTCATCTCGACATCTCCTGAGGGTACCGCTGGCGTCAGGGTGTGCCGCCGGTTGTTGCTATGCTCACTACGAACATCAGCGAGTATGTATGCCGGTGGTGGTCATGAGCTTTTGACAATAAAGTAAGTTGGCACTTGCCATTTAGGCGCTACTAAGCGCCCAAAACTATATTAATGCTTGCGAAACCGTGGCTGCTATGTGTTACGCGATACCCGGAGAGGTAGTAGAAATAAAAGGCAGAATCGCAGTCGTTGACTATTTCGGTGAGAAAAGAAAAGCGATAAACGAGTTCTCCGACGCAAAAGTGGGTGAATATGTTTATGCTCAAGGCGGATTCATAGTTCAAAAGATCTCAAAGAAAGACGCCTTGATGCTGCTTGAAGGGTGGAAAGACTTGTTTTTCCAGCTAAAGCAACAGGACCAGAAAACTCTCGGGGAGAATCGAAAGGTTCGAAATGTACAGTTTGAAGCGATAATCCAGAAGGCATTGAATCAAGTCCCGCTCAGCAAAAAAGAGCTGCTGCAATTGCTCAAGACTGAGGACCAAGAAGAACAAGCCAGGCTCTTCAACGCAGCAAATGCTTTACGCCAACAGAATCTAGAGAACTCATGCTGCGTGCATGGCATAATAGAGTTCTCAAACTACTGCAGAAACAACTGCTTCTACTGTGGCATCCGGGCAGACAACACAAAACAAAATAAGTACAGGATGACTGTTGAAGAAATCGTCTTACTCGCCGACCACGCAGTCAACACGCTGGGATTCAAAGCGCTTGTCTTGCAGTCAGGTGAGGACCTCTGGTACACAACAGATATGCTCGTCGAGATCATACTGAAGATAAAACAGAAATGCGGCGTACTCCTATTTATGAGCGTAGGAGGGCGCGATGCTGATTGTTACACGAGGATGTATGACGCGGGAGCAAGAGGAATCCTCCTCAGATTCGAGACCTCAAACCCCGAATTATACGCAAAGATTCACTCAGGCCCAAAGTCAAACTTTCAAGAAAGGATCAATCTCCTCAAGCACGCAGCGGCGCTGGGATACATAATAGTGACAGGATCGATGGTCGGGCTGCCAGGACAGAGCGACGAAGACATAGTGAACGATTTGCTTCTGGCAAAATCCCTAAAAGCAGAGATGCACTCATTCGGACCATTCATTCCACACCCGCAGACTCCGCTAGCGAACGAAAAGATTGTCGACGCCAACAAAGTATACAAAACGATCGCGCTGAGTAGACTGATCGGGCCAGAAGCAAAGATACTTGTCACCTCCGCGCTCGAGACTATCGACTTACAAAATGGAAAAAGATCGGGCCTGCTATCAGGAGCAAACTCGCTGATGATAAACATCACTCCATCAGAATGCAAACAACTTTACTCAATATATCCCAACAGGGCGGGAAACCAACATACTGTAGAAGAAAACATAAAAAATACACTTGAATTGCTCTGCTCTATAGGTCGGGCGCCAACTGACCTTGGTAGGCGCGTTGGCGTATGATTATATGATTGTTATGTAACGTAATTAATTATAGTTGTTATTAATTATAATTATTTTGTAATTGTAGTCTGAGACGCAAATGAACACCAAAGAAGTAATCGATGAAGAAGCGATTTGGGAAATACTTGAAGAGACAAAAAATCCCGTTCCAAAAACAGTGCTCGGGATACTTGACAAGGCGCAACTCAAAGAAGGCCTCAATCTCACAGATGTAGGCAGTCTCCTAAACACGCAAGATTCAGCTATTATCGGGAAGATGTTTGAGATAAGCGGCAGGATAAAGGATGAGATATACGGCGAACGCCTGGTGTTCTTTGCACCATTGTACCTTTCAAGCTACTGCGTCAACGACTGCGACTATTGCGGCTTCCACCATAGAAATCCTGAAGCGAGAAAGAAACTGACGCTTGAAGAGATCGCGGAGCAAGTAAAGGTGCTTGAAAATATGGGGCACAAGAGGATATTGCTGGAAGCGGGTGAAGACCCGAACGAGAACCCTATCGACTACGTGCTTGACGCGCTCCGGACAATCTACAGCACAAAGTCAGGAAAAGGAGAAATACGGCGCGTTAATGTCAACATCGCAGCAACGAGCGTCGATGACTACAGAAAACTAAAAGCGGCAGGAATCGGCACGTACCAACTATTCCAGGAGACTTACCACCGTGAAACAGACGCATGATTGCACCGCGGACCAAAGGCAAATTACGAGCGACAGCTCTTCGCACACGATCGAGCCATGATTGCGGGCATAGACGACGTTGGGCTGGGAGTGCTTTTCGGATTGTTTGATCACAAATTCGACACTCTCGCATTAGTGTCGCATTCGCAGTACTTGGACAGAAAATACAATGTTGGGCCGCACACGATATCGGTCCCAAGGTTTCAGCCCGCTCCAAGCGTTGATCTGGACTTGCCGCACGAAGTGACCGAAGACAATCTGCTAAAGATCATCTCGATACTTCGGATGGCAGTTCCATATACTGGAATGATAATCTCAACAAGAGAAAGACCTGAGATACGCGCAAAGGCATTCCAGATTGGAATATCACAAACCAGCGCTGCGTCCATGACCTCGCCTGGAAGCTATGGAAAAAAAGTCTCACTGCAGCAGTTCTGCACTCAAGACCACCGAAGCGTGGATGAAGTAATCACGTCAGTCCTGGAACAGGGGTTATTGCCGAGCTTCTGCACAGCTTGCTACCGCGTTGGAAGGACAGGCGAATCGATCATGCGGCTATTGAAGACCGGCAACATCCACGAACTCTGCAGGCCAAACGCGCTCCTCACATTCAAGGAATACCTTGAAGACAACGCGCCGCAACAACTTCGAGTCAAAGGGGAAGACATTATTGACAAGTACCTTCAACAGCTTCCATCAAATCTAAGAAAGGAAACCCAGGCACGCCTTGAAAGGATAGAGAATGGAGAGCGCGACTTCTACTTCTGATTTCGCAAGATAAGGCGGCACGGGCCAGATTTAGGATGGAACTTAAACTGCTGCTGCTCTGTCACAAATCTCGCTTGCGCTCGGCCGCTGCACCGGTGCATAATCGATGCATAATTATTGTGCATAATCAAATACAGTGATGGAAACCGGCATTGGGAGATGCCGAGTTTCCCATAACGAGGAAGGATTATGAAATATTAAAATATTATAAAATATTACATTCAATAGAAAATAATATGCTTAATGAGCCATCTTTACATCATCGCAACTCACACTGACGTACTATAACGCTGCGGAAATCACTGTTATGCTTGTTTGATTTCGTTTAGCTCATTACTCTACAGCGTCGCCACGACATTCGCCATGTAAGTCACTCTGGACGTTAAAACCGCTTAACAAACCAAGAATCGTGCGAGACTATGCAAGAACCGCAAACTCGCGGATCGGCGACGACGCTAACAAATACTAACATTATGCTGTTTGTTTCAGCTCGCAGGGTGGCTGCAGCACAATTCCAAACAGAGTCGTTCACTGCCTTAGCTGTCCAGAACTTTACTGCAGGAGCCGTGCGTAACCGTTCCCGTTGCATGGCAGCGCGAGCAGAATCACAAACATCGTGATCAATACTTCCGCCGACACGATATAAAACGGGTTTTTGACGACATTGAGCCCTTCAAGTGCTAAAAAGACAAAGAGGAGCACCACTCCGCTGATAAAAATCATAAAAAGACTCACCGGGCTCGGTTCTGTTGTTGTTTTGCTTGGTTGTCCATTCATTTGTATCACCTATCAGACGAGATTAATGATTCCTTTTGAAAAGAGAATGAGCAGGATCCCAAGGCCGATCATCAGAAGCCCCTCAGCGAGGCGCATCCATTTACGATGTTCTTTCTTCCACTCCTGGATTCCTTTCATGCTCGCTCCGAGATACGCTGCAGCAGCGATTACTATGAGCGGCAGGACGAAGATGAAATTGTAAAGCAAAAGGAGCGTTACGGCCTGAAAGTCAAAAGATTTCGCAAGAATCGTAGTGATAGCAAGGTATGGTCCTCCAGTACATGGCAGCTCTACTGCAGCGACAAAGATTCCAAGCCCAATCGCCCCAGGAATGCTGATTTTTCTTACCCAGTTCTTGATGCGTGCTGCTTGCGAGGGACGTATGGCAAGCGTGAAACCTTCTCCATACCAGAAGAAGTCCTTGATGTCTACAAGTCCAAGAATAATAATAAGAACGCCAACAGCGATGCCTAAAGGTTCTGCGATGTTGAGACGCTGGATCGCCAACAATAATCCAATCCCTGCTAGAAAATAGGTGATGTAGACGGCAATAATGTAGATGGTTGCGACGACAAGCATTCGTCGCTTGTTTTCGATTGCAAGAAGTGTGGAAACAAGCAACACAAGAACACCAATGGCGCAGGGATTGATGGAGTCGACAATGGCAGTCACGAGAACGATGGGAATCGTGACGGGAAATTCTGTCATCGTGAACCTCGTGCGGCAATAAGTATCACTTGCTCATCACGGCTCTGTCCGGAATTTCGCTTTCAGCGGCCGCTGCACCGCTCGCCGTGAATGTGCTGGTCATTCTTGTCGACTAGAGTATGTGTAACAGTATGTCAATCGTTTCAGCTCGCAGGGTGGCAGCGGCATAATTCCGGACAGAGCCGCTCATCGCTGTGCGGGCGAGTTCTTGCATGACTTGATTTGGTAATTTACCGGTTACATCAACAAATGACGCGGTAATTATGACACTGCTGGAGTTGGAAGCTTGCATCCTGTTGCTTTTGCAAGTTGCTCCATCGTAGGTTCTCCCACAAGCCATGTCGACTTGTCAGGGTTGCCGTTGATGATGAACGTGGCGTACTTCTCAATACCGACCTGCCGGCAGCGTTCTGTTTCGCTGTTCTCACCGCGGGGATCACATTCGACATAATCTACGTACTTGAACGAGTTGCCAAAGTTCTTCTTTACGCGAGTACAGTGCGGGCACCAGAATGCGCCGTACATTGTTGCGCCTTTTTCTGTGAGGCACTGGGAGAAATCATCATAATTGACTTTTTCACTGCTGCATCCAACGAGGATAACGATCAGGACGAAAATGAATGCTATTACAAAGCCGCTCGTGAATCTTCTCATAGGGGTCACACAACGATCACTTAAATGACTCACTAACAAAACTCACAGACCTTTCCAGTCTTTTTGATGAGACGTGCGCCGCGTGGTCCAGTGTTCCTCTTCTTTAGGCAGCGGTAGTCGTACTCTATATTCGCGATCGAAAGGAGCAAGATCAACGTCAAGAGCAGGTATGACAACACGCAGAGAAGACACCAGGTCATAAGAATCTTCCACTCAACGTAGGTCAACCAGGTAGAAAAGCCGAAACTCGTTATTGCAATGAAAAAGATCATCCAGTGGACGTGACGGCTTGTGAGTTTTCTATGAAGTTTTTCAAGGTTTGCGCATCTAAGGAGCAGAAGACAACAGGCAACAAGCGACAAATACGCTAAAAATCCAAGAATCGCTACAGGAACGCCAAAGATTTCTGCGTAGGGACTCTTATTGACTATGTCACAGTTGATCGTTTTGCTTAAAGAACAGAAGCTCTCCGCATCTGGTTTATAGTGATTGTATGTGAGATAAGTCGCGGCAATCATACCAATAATGGATAAGAACAGGATGGTTCGTAAGTTTCTCGCAATTCTCTTTTCCTCTAAGGCAAAGGAAGGTACGAAAGCAATCGGAGGTTCAACGTCTTGCGGTTCGCCCCGCCGCTCGCGTACAGTGGTCGCAAGAAGTTTTCTTCCGGCAGAACTGCGTTGCTTTGATCTCTTTTTTGCCACACGGCGCCTCTTTTTTCATTTAAAACAAGATACGACTAACTGTACCCATTAATATTTATAAAGCTTTCGAGGTTTCGTACGTGGAAAGCTTAGACGAACTTCGCCTTAAGCTTAACGACCAGCACAATTTCCGCCACCGCCTTATTGCGAGGGATGAAAGTTAATTCATCGACGCCGACAAGGGGGATGCCCCGCACGGCTTTCGCCCCCTGCACGAGAACATTGAGTAGTATTGAGCGAAGCGAAATACTACGATGTGGGTTGATAAGGGAAGCATTCCCTTATGGGGATGTCGGCCTCAGATGAACTGTATCCGCTCACGAGCTGGCTGTGGCGGAAATTGAGCGAAGATGCGCGCAGCGCGTCTGAGCGGTGCTGGTCGTACATATGTGGCGAAGTTCGCTTACCGACGAAGCTTTCCACGTACGAGGTTTCGGCGTTAGTCGAAAGCTCGCGACTACTACCAGTCATACCTACTCACAGGAGGTTCGCGGGTTGAGTATAGCAACGACTGGCAGGATTTTAGCGCATTGAAAATTAGCGCATTGAAAAGCCATGTTTGTTGGGTTTTTCCGCTCTGCTCTGTTTTTGTTCAGAAAATATGTTCAGAAAATAGAAAGAGGAAGCACTCGCGATAATTTTTATGGCTTCCCGCACGCTACTTCCCGCAAACTAGATCGACGTGCAGAGGTTCTGAAAGAAACACTTCTTTGCAGATTTCATCGATGATATGATATGTGCGGGCTTCTTTTATCTTGAACTTGTCCTGCAGCTGGTCGATGAAGTCTTCAGCGTATTTCATGTTGCGAAAGACGCATTCAGTACTGAAGTCGAAGCCGTTGTTGATGCGATAGAGGGTGTTGACCGCATGATGGCAGAGTAGAAACTCTCGGAGCCGTTCGCGATCTTCTTTTCCTACTTTCAGCACAATGTTGACATGGCAATCATAACCGAGTTTTGCAAAGTTAAGAAGGCTTACGTGGCGTTTGATGAACCCTGCCTTGTTATTCTTGACACGATCATAAATTGTTGAGATTGGCAGGTTTGTCGCGTTGCTTATTCGCGTCAGTGTCTCTCGTCCATCGCGCCGTAAATGCATCATTATCTCCAGTTCTTGTTTTAAGTTCAACATCAACATCACCTGTGTTTTTTGTTTGTTATCGTCTCCTCTTGGTCTAACGCGCTTGTTCTTTTTTCAGAAAAACCGAATTTTTGCTTCAAGAAAATGAAAAAATATATATTTAATCCATAAGAAATATATATTAGTATAAGATATATAATAGATTTGTTAATATATATGTGCGGTTGTTAATATATGATATGTACAACTTTGGCGTTGATGAGGTCTCGTTCATGATCCGCAAAGTTATCCAGCTCGCAGGCAACACTTTGGTAGTATCCCTTCCTGCAAAGTGGGTCAAGCAGTATGGAGTGCACAAAGGGGATGAAGTTGATGTTATTCAGAAGGATCAAGGACTCTTGGTTCAGACTGCTCGGACGGGTGAATCGGGTAAGATCACTGTTGACGTGAGTGGACGAAGATATGCGCTAAAACGGATTCTGGGCGCACTCTATAAGGTTGGCTACGATGAGGTCCATGCACGTTTTTCGTCGCTTGTCGAACTGCAGCAGATCCAGGAAGTGGTTCGGGAAGCATTCATAGGGTTTGAGGTAATCGACCAGAAGAAGGATTCTGTCACATTCAAGAAGGTGTCTCACATTGAGCCCAAGGAATTTTCTGCGATGGTTCGCCGCATGTTTCTTATCGTGATCTCTGCTGGGGAAGACACTCTCGCAGCGCTCAACAACAAAGATGCGCAGTGGCTTTCTGCAATCGTCATGCGCGATAAGGATGTGAACAAGATCGCTGATTTCTGCCGCCGCGTGCTCAACACAACGGGAAGTCAGGAATATAGACGTCCCGCTCCAGGATATTTCATTGTTGAACAGGTGGAGAAGCTTGGTGATCAGTACAGAGATATTGCAGCGGAACTTGCAAAAGACCCTATCGAGATTTCAGCAGAGACGCAAAAATTATTCAATGAGACGAATGCATATTTCAAATCATTCTATAATCTACATAATGCGTTTGATCTTGAGAAAATGGATGAATTTTATGAACACGGAGTAAAACTTCGAAAAGAATTGAGCGGATATTTTGAGAAGGTGCCTCGACAAGAGCTAAGGCTGTTGTTTTCGTTGCAGAATATCGTGACAAGCACCTTGGATATGAATGGTGCGCTCATGTCGGTTCATCTGTAGGGATTGATGACGATTATTTCTGAAAGCGTTTGCTCCAGCGCGCGTGCATGGCCTTCCTCACCACCTGTGGCAAATGATTTTGCGAACGTCTCTGCATGGGAACGGGCTTGGTCCCTGCGGAATACGATAAGATCGCGGGCTGAACGGTCCTCTTCAGGCGTCATTTGTGTAATATTCTTAGATCTATACATGAATATCTCAAGATGTCTCTGAATTCCGCACAAGTGGTACCAACGCATCATGTCGCGCAGGCTAGGAATGTCGGCAGTGTATTTCTTTCGCTTGGCAAAATAGGCTTGAACAATGGATTGTTTTTCGTCATCGTTCACGTACGCGCGGCCGAATTCAAGCAGCGTGATCATGTCAAGCATGCATGCAAGCTCCTTGCGGGCTTCAAAGTCGATGCACACAAGTTCATCAAGATCGCTCATGATGATGTTTTTCGGACTGTGATCCTTGTAGAAATGGTGCGGAATTTCCAATAGCGAGTGGGTGAGGTGGGTGAGGGCATTCATCATGCGCGGTACTGCTTTTGGTCCAAGGATAATCCTCGGATCATGCGCAAGTGCGGTGGCGCATTCGGTTCCGCTGCGTTGCAGATAATAAGAAGGATAATTGCTGATGATCATGTCGCTCTTGAGCCGGCTTTCCTCCAAACAAGAACCGTTGATGTGGATGTCTGCAAGAAGCTCTGCCGCCTTGATGAGTGTTTGCTTTCGTTTTTGTGCCTGCATTCTGTCAAGCAGCGAGTCGAGTGTGCATGCGCCTGCAGTTTTGACGACGAGGTAATCGGTGTGTTTGTACGCGAAAACTCCAAGTGATTGCGCAATTCGGTCTCCAAGGCAGTCTCGAAGAAACATCATGGTTTCATGTTCTTTTTTCAATTCGTCGGCCGCGCCGTCAAGATGACCCTGTTTCCGTATCTTTCTCTTAAAATGCAGTGTGCTGCATATGAGTTTGCTTGAGGAATATACGAATACTGCGTTTCGTTGTATTCCTACAGGCGTAAATGCCCGTTCGATATCTGGCTTGCCCAAAAGTTTTTCAATTCCAATCTTCCATTGGAGTTTTGACATTTTAGGGCGATGAAGTGCGTCAAGCGCTTGTGCGTACAAGAATTGTACTTCAGGCTCATCCGGGTAATGCGCAATAATGCGTTGCCAAGCTCTTATCGCCGAAGGTTCATCAGCCCGTAAGTGCGCAATGATTGCTTCAAACAGTTGTGGTGTAATGTCTGCGTTGCTGCTCTCATCCGTTGTTGGTCGTAAGGCTTTTTTCATGGCATTAAGTGCGACAGCGATGACGCGCTTCTTTGTTCGTGCAAGCACCGTTTGATTGTCGTGAGCGGCAATGGCGTCGGGCAACAGCCTGATTTGTTCAAAAACTTCATCAAATGCATTTCCAGAAAGGCAGTGGTCGATCAACTGAAGACGGTAATTGATGTTCGACGGATTGTCGCGCACCATACGTTTTCGGATCGCGATTGCCGCATCGTGCCTGCCGCGAGACTGATAATAATCTGCAGCAATCCAATTGAAAAACAGATTCGTGAGTCCGCCGGCATTTTTTATTTGTGAAAGTATAAAATAGCTAATGACCCCAAAGACCTGCGGACTTACAACAAGTTGTGCAGTGAGCGAGTCAGAATCTTTTAGGAAGTGGTTGAATGGAAATGCTGTCAAAGAATACCCAAGTTCACGCATGCTGTACACGTACGGTATGGAAAGTGCGCCCGCAGCAAATGCGCTTTCTTTTGGGTGCATATAGATTTTTTTCCATCCATCGCTCGCTGCTTGAAGTACTGGTGTCGCAACGTCGATTTTTGCAGTTTCGAGATAGGATGCAAGCCCAAAGAGTGATCCGACCACAATTGATTCGAGAGCAAGCACGCTTGGTGTTATCGGTATTCTCGAACCCGCCGCCTTTGCAGTTTCAATGGATGTAAATGTCGCAAGTGTGCTTCCTGTTGCGCATATCGCTCCGGCAATCAGGGGATGCTCGTGGGCATATGCTCGCGTTCGCACAACGATGTTTTTGAGTGTTGTCGGTTTTTTTAGGGGGCGAGAAGAAGGGCGGTGAGAATAAGAGTGTTTTTGCATTGCCTGTTTTCGTTTTCGATCAGAGTCATTTTGCATGGGATCGTCGAATGCTGAAAGAATTTTAAATCCACAACATTATTTCTGTCGTCCCATTAAAGATACGAAACATGGAAGAAAATCTTATATACTTCGCGCCTGTTGTCGGCTGGTGATCTGCTGATGCTAAAAGACCTTCTTGCAATGGGAAAGAAGCCCGCAATCGAGAAAAAGGCAATTGAGAAGAAAGGCCTTCCAAAAAAGGAAATCGAGAAGAAGTATGTATCCGCTCAACGTTTTAATGAGATGATCGATTATTACACGGCAGAGCTGCAGAGCCGTCTCAAAGAGGTTGAAGACCTCAAGGCGCAACATCGGCTTCTCATCAACACGTCGGTTAAATCGAATGAGAAAGCAGATTGTTTTTCGCTCGAAGCCAGGAAGCTTCGTGAAGAGATCCGGGTTTTGCAGCAGCGCCTTGCTGAACGAGTCGCTGAAAAGAAGGCATCTGAAAAGAATACATAATTTTTATATATGGCTGCCGGTTTTTTGAGCCGTTCTCGTGTGATTTAAAGAGGTTGCAATGGAAAAAGTTGATTGCAATCGCTGTAAAAAACAGTGTGAAAAAACTTGCTAATCACGAAACCAAATACTGGAGGGGGATCATGAGCAAAGAGTCAAGAGAAGTACAACCCATTTTCATTCTACCTGAAGGAACTCAGCGAAGTACGGGTCGCACTGCGCAGCGCACCAACATCATGGCTGCAAAACTCGTTGCAGAGACGATACGTACAACACTCGGCCCAAAGGGCATGGACAAGATGATTGTTGATAGCTTAGGCGACGTGACGATCACGAATGACGGCGTGACGATTCTTGAAGAGATGCAGATCTCGCATCCTGCTGCAAAGATGCTTGTTGAAGTCGCAAAGACGCAAGAGGACGAGGTTGGCGACGGCACGACAACAGCAGTAGTGCTTGCTGGCGAACTGCTGGCGAAAGCTGAAGATCTCATCGAGATGGAAATTCATCCCACAGTCATTGCAAAGGGCTACCGTATGGCTGCCGAACACGCACAAGCGGCCCTTCATGCAATGTCAGAACCGATCACGATCAAAGACACGCCAATGCTTTTGAAGATAGCGACAACGGCAATGACAGGCAAAGGCGCAGAGGCGTCGAAAGAGAAGCTGGCGGATTTGACTGTGAAGGCGATCAAGAGTGTCTCCGAGCTGGAAGGTGATCGCGTTGTGATCGATCGCGAGAACATTAAGATAGAAAAGAAGGTTGGCGGAACAGTCGAAGATACCGAGCTCGTAAAAGGAATTGTTCTGGACAAAGAAAAAGTGCATCCAGGAATGCCGCGCCATATCCAGAATGCAAAGATTGCACTCATCGACTCAGCACTCGAAATCAAGAATACCGAGATTGACGCAAAGATACAGATTACTGATCCAAGTCAGTTGCAATCATTCCTCGATATGGAGGAGAAAATGCTCAAGGGCATGGTTGACAGGATAGAGAAATCAGGAGCAAATGTTGTATTCTGCCAGAAAGGCATTGATGATCTTGCGCAGCATTTCCTCGCGAAGCGGGGGATCTATGCCGCGCGCCGCATCAAGAAGTCAGATATGGAAAAGCTTGCTCTTGCGACTGGCGCACAGATCGTGACAAAGCTTGATGACCTTGCAAGTAAAGACCTTGGTCATGCTGGCCTTGTAGAGGAAGTCAAGATGGGAGATGAAGACATGACCTTCGTGCGTGAATGTAAGAATCCAAAATCAGTCACGGTGCTAATCAAGGGCGGCACGGAGCACGTTGTTGACGAAGTGAAGCGCGCGATGGAAGACGCGATCGGTGATGTCGCTGCGGCTCTCAAGGTCGGCAAGGTTGTCGCAGGCGCAGGCGCTACAGAGATGGAGCTCTCCAGAAGTTTACGCAAGTTCTCAGACTCGTTATCGGGGCGTGAACAGCTTGCCGTTCGCGCTTTTGCGGATGCGATGGAAACCATTCCGCGGACACTCGCTGAAAACGCCGGGCTTGACCCTATTGACGTGCTCACTGAATTGAAGAGTGCGCACGACAAGGACAAGAAATGGGCAGGCATCAACGTGTTCACGGGTAAAGTGATGGATGCGTGGAAGGAAGGAGTGATCGAGCCGCTTAACATCAAGACTCAGGCAGTTACCAGTTCTGCAGAGGTCGCTACAATGATCCTGCGCATTGACGATGTAATCGCTGGTGGCAGCGGCGAGAAGGGAGGCATGCCTCCAGGAGGGATGGGAGGCCATGGCGGCATGGGCGGTGGGATGGGAGACTTCTAATTTTCTTTTTTCTTCGCGTGTTTCTTCGCGTGTTAAGACGTCAGTGATGAATTTCCATATTTACTATTTTGAAGTGGTTTACCAACTTCTTCGTTTCCATTAACTTGTTTCTACCAGCTCTGTCCCGAATGTGCTGCTGCCACCCTGCGAGCTGAAGCGATAAACATGTCGTTACATCCTCCCGGCAACAACATCGCTTCAAACCTCCACAGCGAGCGGTGCAGCGGCCGCGCGTAAGCGAGATTCGGGACAGAGCCGTTTCTACCGGCTCTGTAGAAAGTCTCGACAAACCGGCCACGCAAGGCTCGACGCCTTGCTCACTCACCACCACGCCAAGCTCGTGATAGTGAACGTGCACTCGACGAGCCGACATTCCCCGGATGGGGCGTCCCCCTTGTCGGCGTGTTTGTGTGTCTTTCTATCTCTCGCAAAGGGGCTTGTAGTGTTTAATATCCAAGCGCGCCAAAATGTATTAGTTCATATTTCATGATCAAAAAGGGGTGTTGTGATGGAAAACGATGATGAGTATGCAATTGTTTCCAAAAAGGAATTTCTAGCGCTCAAAAAAGAACTTGATAGGATCAAGAAGAATCCGCTTGAGGGCTCTCCTGTTGGCGAAAATTTGCAGGATTCTATTGATAACCTCAACACCAGTGTGAACTCCATGCTTGAAGTGTTTAAGCAAGCAGCGCAGGAGATGGGTGTTGAGGAGCACGACACGCAATTAGTGAGTAAACAAATTGGTCCGCTACAGGAAAAAGTCGACACTCTGATCGAACAGAACCAGAAGATTGCAAAAGGAATTGTTGCGATTGCAGATATGGTGCGCGAGAAGCTCGAAGAAATCGAAGCACGAGCATCAAGAATGGAACGAGATATGGGACGCCCCGCGTCGGATAAGAGATCAGCCGCCCTCGAGCTTCCAGCGCTCAGTGGCGGACCTCTGCCTCTTCCAGGGGGACCAAGAATAATGGCCGCGCCCCCTCTTCCGCCCCAAGGCTTACAGTCTCAAGGATTTGGCGGTTTGCCGCCGATGGGCGTGCCTGGATCAATGCCTTTTCCTGAAGAAATGAAAATGAGCGGAGCAGAAGCGGGGCCAGAAGGTATGGAGTTTGGAGGTCTGCCGGCGATGCCTCTGCAAGGAAACCCGCGTGGAGGGACTGGTCGTGCAACAGGATCACGAAGTCCGATACTTGGCGGTCTCTTGAAACGGTAGAGATGGCGGTTTTTTCTTTTTCATATCAAGAGTCAACAATTGGTGTGTGATGGCCGACGAGATGCAGATTCAACAACAGCGTGCCACTGCGCCGCAGTCGAATCCTCCAGAAAAATGGAATCCATTCATGCTGCGTCGTTTCGTGACGCATTTGTCTTTCGCAGCAAAGAAGCAAGAATCGAAAACTGCTGCAAAGCAGGAATTGCAGACCAAGTTGCAGCAGATAAAGCAGCTGGCGCTTAACAAGCGCTCAAAGAAAAATCAAGTTCTTGAAGTATTCACGGATTTTGAACAGTTGCTTCTACAGATCATGAAGGATGAGAAAGTGCTTCTTGAAGAGCAGCGAAAAGAAACCCATGAATTGAGTTCTTTGCGGCAGCAGGTCAGTGAGTTGAACGCCAAGCTCGTTGAACTTGGAAAAGAATATGCAAAAGGACTTGAAGAGAAGGACAAAAAGATCCTGCACCTCAAAGAGAATCTAGCGTCGTTGCATATCAGGATGTCTGAGGGCACAGCATATCCTCAACGAGCATTGGAGGAAGAGTCTGATCGACAAAAGCAAGTCGAAGAAATTGTATCGCGCGCCAATGGCGCGGCAATAAGCGTTGCACCAGTCGTCATGCAACTTGAAGCGCAATTAGCAGAAAAAAAAAAAAAACACAAGGAGTTCGCAAAATCAGGCGAACACAGTAAAGAAGATCTTGCTCGAGTGAAGAAGATTATCGACGCGCATAAGAAGAAGATCAGGGAAATGAAGAAGTGAAGTGTCTTTGTACAAGTGTGCGTTTTCTTAGAGTCTATCTCGGTAGGTCGGATCGAGCATGGGAAACAAGATTCAAGCAGTGCAAGGCGCGAGGAAGGAGCATAGCCAGAGGCTATGTGACTGACGAAGCAACTCAGCAATGCGTTGCGGATTGTTTGCCAGGCGATGAGAGCACCTATCGAGATAAGCTCTTAGTCGTTGAGACAATAGTTTTGCGTGTATAGCCATTCGCTCGGCAGCATGCCGTTCGCTTTCAGATCGCCAAAGAAATTGTACACGGTATCTAAGGCTCGGTCTCTACGGCTTCATCGATTTTTCCATGACGGTAGGCGTCCTAGGAGAGATTTGATGTGAGAAGTATGAAATTGAAATGAAAAAATTAAAGCAAGGAATTACAGGTCCTTTGCCATGACGGTTTTTCTGCCGTTTGATTCTGCACGATCGCACGCATTCTTCAGAAGGACTGCAGCGACATCACTGAGTGCATCGGCAAGGTCCCCTGCAACGTTACAGTCTTTTGCAGCGTCCTTGAGGCGCGCTTTTACTATGAGCGTCTCGCCTTTCTTCTTTGGCTTGCATGCAAAGCAGTAAGGAACGTCCTTTGCCATGACGGTTTTTCTGCCGTTTGATTCTGCGCGTGCAACTGCATCCTGCACCGCCATCTCCATCTTTGTGCTGAGTGCTTCAGCAAGGTCGCCTGCAACATTGAATCCTGGGCAAGCATCCTTTAGTTTTGCTTTTACAACCAATAGTTCTGTCATGTTCTCACCTGCTGGGTTGCATTATCTATTATTTTTGTTTATTTTAATACCGCCTAAAACCTTTGATTTCAAGCGATATAGCCTTATTTCCGCAAGGGTTCTATATAAACCTTTTGCTTTCTAAGGCTTAAAATGGCACTTTTAGGCCTTCTGAGTGAAGAATTCGGGGGTTGTGCAAAACACTCCGACGAGACAATGCGAGACGGAAGCATTACTTATGCAAGAACCAGAAAGTCATCTTCTGTTGGGTGATCGAATCGCACCTGACGAAGCCGAACCGTTCGAACTGCACTACTTGGTCGACAGAAACATCGTTGAGCCATTTCTCCCCGCGCCCTTTGACAGTTGTGCCGTCAGGCATGGTGATTTCGACATTGATAGGATCATCATCGCACACCCAGTGGACGTTAATGGTGTCTTTCGCAGCTTTATCATATTTTGTTGAAGTGAAAATCAGCTTTCCCTTCCGGATTTTGAAATTGAAAAGCTCCAAGAGGCGGTATGCTTTTCCGTCTTTTAGCTCATCATCTGCATCCAGATAAAACGTGCCCCTCGTATGCAAGACACGCCCACCTTTCTTGTTGTCAGGATGCAAGTCAAGCTCGACAGTCATCTCAGGAGCATTCTCTACAGTCACCATGATTGGATCTTTCACAAAATAATATCTCTCAGAGACGGAATCGATGAGTTGTTTGTTGAATGCATTGACGGTCTTGAAGAATTCTTCCATCGTGACTGACTTGTCGTTTCGCGTCACGCCTACATCCATCGCGTACTTGCGGAATGCTATAGGATTGTATCCTCGGCAGCGCAGTGCTGGGATGAATGGTATTCTGATGTCATCCCAGCCGTTGTAACTTCCGGCTTCGATCTTTTCGCGAGTCTTTGAGCAGGATACTTCGAAGCCTTCAAAATTGATGCGCCCTACTGAGATCGGTTCGGGTGTCTTGTAGCCTAGCGCTTCATGCATGAATTTCTGTCGTAAGGCATTATCTGCGTGGTCTTTTCCGCGCAATGTGTGGGTGACACCAGTTTCCATGTCATCGATAGCGACTGCAAAATTCATGAGCGGCCAGACGCGGTACTTGCGCCCCTGACGCGGGTGCTCTGTTTCGTTTATGCGCAGGATCGAGAAGTCACGCATTGCTGGGTTCTTGTGCCCTATGTCTGTCTTGAAGCGAACGACTGCTTCGCCTTGCGCGTATCCCGAGTTCATTTTGTGCCAACGTTTGACGTGTTCTGTTGCGGGGAAATTTCTGCACTGGCATGCTTCACTTTTTGCAAGAAGTTCTCGCACTAGTTCGACTTTGCAAGTGCATACGTACGCGCATCCGTGCTGGATGAGCTGCAGTGCGTACTTGTAGTAAATCTCCATCCGATCCGACTGGATGAGGACGTCAAAATTGTCGTTATCACACAACCAGCGAGCATCTTGCGGAATCTGCTCATATGCCATGATGTCGATGTTGTCAGGGTTCGTGTCTGAGATGCGCAGGATAAATTTGCCATTGTACTTTTTTGCATATTCGTAATTGAGCGAGAGAACGTATGCGTGTCCGATGTGCAATGGTCCAGAAGGGCTTGGCTCAAAGCGCATCACAACTTTACCCTGCTGCGCGCCAGGAAGTTCCTTTAGCCCTTCCCGACGTGTGGATTTCTCTTCAAGAAACTCTGGTGCTATCTTTTCAAGTTCTGCTCGCTGCTTGTCAAGCGACATCGCATTGACTTTCTTGACTGCTGCTTTGATTTTTTGTGTGATCTCCTTTGCATTGGATCGCAAGTCCGGATTTTCTCCAAGCACTTTGCTCATGATTCGCCCAGGGTCTGCTTTTCCTTCGTATCGGACTGCGTTCTGCAGGACGTATTTTCTGACGATTGTGTCGATTTCCATTTTTTCGCTTAAGTTGATAAGGCTCACAATCTTAATTATGTCTTATTATGGACTGGCCGGGATTTGAACCCGGAGCCTCACCCCTGCCAGGGGCGCGTTATACCAGGTTTAACTACCAGCCCGGATTCGTCATGCACAAAAATGTCGCCAAACATTTTTGTGTAGGGTTTGAAACCCCGCCCTTTAGGGCGACATTTTTGGCATCCTAAATGTCAGAAATGCAAAGCATTTCTGAGCATGCTCAGAAACCAAAGGTTTCTGACAAATCGG
>JACQXV010000185.1 GCA_016208715.1 Candidatus Woesearchaeota archaeon
GGCTGTCGCTTCATCAATTCTCCCAGACTCCCTTGCGAATGAGAAACCTACAACATTCATATTATCATACCGGCAACAAATTTGTAAAGCCGGGACGGAAAACCGATACGCGTGCAGATGATTCTTGGAGCGAAGGTTTCGGGTCAGATATTCCTCGACGGCGCCGGTATTCCCGACAGCCGAGCATTTTGCATCTGCGGAGGTAGAGGTTTGACAAAGCTCGGAGGGAGTCGTTGGTTATGGAGCCCGGCTGTATGGATGTGATTGTAATCATTCTAGCCACAGAGGGCTGAGAGTTCCCGAGAAGCATCAGAACCAAAGAAGTTTCGCCACGAAAGGTCACGAAATTCACGAAAGAATCTGTGAACCGCGGAGGACGCGGAGGGGCGCAGAGGAAGCCTGTCGCCATCGTCGTAGTCGTGATTCTCACCGCTGTTATACCTGTCCGTGATGCTCGCGACCTGATTGATGGATGTGCGTTCAAGTGTTTTCATGATGCTGTTCGAGCGGGCCATGCGAGCTTGCGCGATGTCCAATGTGTAGACCTGACCCCTTCGTTTTTCAAAGACCGATATCAAGCAAACAGGCGAGATTATTACCTCCAGGACCACGGTTCGTTTCACTGTGCGTCAGGAAGTTCTGGCGGGCAGTTCAATGTCAATTATGGTCCCTTCGTTGAGTTTGCTGTTGATCCTGAAGCTTCCATTGTGTGCCTGGATGATTTTCTTGCAGATGGGAATGCCAAGCCCCGTACCCTTGGGCTTGGTGGTAACAAACGGCTCATGTATTCGTTCCAAATCCTTTTCATCTATTCCATGCCCGTTGTCAGAGATGGATATCCTCAAAATCTTCCCGGTTTCAAGTTCGAAAAAGCGGGAGAGAATTCTAATGTCGCCTCCCTCCGGCATTGCCTCTGCCGCGTTCAAAATGAGATTCGAAAGAACCCTCACCATCTTGTCGCCGTCCAGACGTATCTCCTTGTCTTCGTCTTCCAATTCCAGATGAACCCTTATCTTACCGATCCGGTCCCGGAGTGTCTTCAGAGCCCGACTTACAATATTATGGAGTGGCTGGGACGAATATTCCAGATCAACCGGCTTTGCGTATTCCAACAGTTCTCTGACTATGCTATTCAATGTATTGAGGCCATAATCTATCTCTTCAAAAATCTCCGATTTCCTCTTGTCCTCAGATATTTCCTTCTGTATTTCGCTGATACCCA
>JACQXV010000186.1 GCA_016208715.1 Candidatus Woesearchaeota archaeon
AAACAGCTTTCTTACTCCATCCCCCAAGAATACAAAATCTTTCCGCCAGCCCCAGATAAGACAGAACTTTGGATTTTGACCAAGACAACTGTTGACGCACCGCTATCCGATGAGAATATCCCCCTTGATACAGCTATGAAACTCTTTTACACAGATGAGCGGGGTGTTACGGGTCAATCCTGGGCCTGGACAGATAGTGTTCTGCCCTATTATAGCCTCAAGGTTACAGCGAGAGGTGCTATCCTTACTCTAAAACAGAGGGTCTCTGAGGTCAACGGCAAGGTGGTAGGTGAGAATGGACACTATCTTCTGCAGAATGGGACAAATACTGTGGTTATCTCCCTGCTTGCTTATAATGAGGGGAATGACATTGGCTATAACACCGTCCTATCAACAAAGCTTGACCTTGATGTTGACTTGGTCTGCACAGGCACGAATGACTTTTACACCTACAACGAGCAGACAGGTATTATTGCCTGGGAGCCTGCTCATATCCTGCCAGGAGCCAGAAGGAAGATTCCCATCACTGTCCTTATCTATAAAGAGCCTGAGGAGACAAATGAGATGGGAGTGGCCGCAGGATTTTCGGCATTCTTTGCTGATAAAGAGGAGGGTGGTGAGATTAAGATGGAGAGCGCGCCTGCACAAGAGAATGTAACCTATGTGCCAGGCTTTGACCTGACCTTGAGCCAGAATGACATCTCTGTCTCTAACCTTTCCATTACTGAGGGTGATAATGTGGTGATTACAGCTAATATAAGGTTGACAGGAGGAAAAAAGGCAGAGGATGTTAATGTGAGGATTTTTGATAACGGCAAAAAGATAACCCAGGATCTGGCGACAGGTTATATTGCAGGAGGCGACTCGATGCTTATCTCTAAGGTCTGGGAGACCCTGCCTCATAAGAGTCGAGGTTCTTCTGCTGGCGTGCACACCTTGTCTTGCGTTATAGACCAGGATAATATGTTTGATGAAGAGAATGAGGGAAATAACGCTGCCACCATAACCATCACCGTCTATCCCCAACAAACAGGAAGCATAGCCACGACATTAAACTTGAAAGAGCCAACATCCTCGCGGGCTACACTTTTTGCCAATGAGCCAATCACCTTCTCTGGAGATTTCAGAAGGACGGAGACGAATGAGCCAATAGGCAGGATAATCTGGAAGAAGGAGGTTTCAGGGGAGTCTCTATACTCTGTGGCTCTGGCTGATATTGATGCTAATGGCAAAGAGAATGAGATAATATCCGCAGGAAAGAATGCTGGTTATGTCTATGATAGTAAAGGCAACAAGCTTTGGAGCGTCCCTGCCCAGGAGGGTAGTTTTTGCTCGGCAGGGGCAATGGATGCAGACAGCAACGGCTTCTTAGATGAGGTGGCTCTTCTTAATATTGATAAGGGGCTTTATCTCTTTAACAAAAATGGCGGCTTTATCTTCACCAAGAATACGACTCAATTGGGTGGTTCTCCCTGCCTATCCATTAAGGCTTGCGATACCCAGCCAGACCTCTGGTCTTCCAATGAGATTGCAGTTTTGGTCAGGGGTAAGCTCTCTGTCTGGACAGGCACAGGCACAAAACTTTGGGATGCTTCAGTCTCTCCTTCTGCCACGAAGATAGCCATAGGTGATGTTGATAAGAATGGGATGATGGATAATCTTATCTGCGGTGATAAGGCTTTTGACAGGGACGGCAATCTTATCAGAACCTATCCTACGGTTGGTCGCTCTGTTGGTGCTGGAGACTTAAACGGCGATGGCTTTTGTGATGAGGTAGTGCTGGGAAATCAGAGCCTATCCGCTTTTAATAGCACAGGAACCCTTATGTGGACAAGGTTTTCTGGCTCTGACCTGATAGATGAAATTCTGGTGATAAACTTAGACTCTGATAACAAAAATGATGTTGTCTGCGAAAAGGATAATATCCTTTATGGCCTCAAGAACACTGGCACAACCACTCAAATTCTCTGGCAGTATCCCACAGGGAATATCACCCCTATCTCTGCTGGCGATATAGACGCAGATGGAATAGATGAGATTATAGCAGTAGGCGATAAGGTCTATGCCTTTGAGAAGAATGGCAGTCTAACCTTGAGCCACCCTCTTTCTGGAACCTCATCAACTGTTGCCTTGTCTGATATAAACTCTGATGGGGCAGCGGATATTCTCTCTGCATCTTCCGGTGTTCTGGGGACATTTCAGGAAGCCTATTTAGAGATTAAGTTTGATGATGGTGCTTGGCAATCAATGACTTGGGATGATGGACTAAGCCTCTGGAAGGCTACCCAAAGTTTTGTCAAACCTGGCACACATAGTTATCAGGTAAATGCTGCTAAAGGTGGTTATATCGAAGCATCTGCCAGCTCTAACTTCTATCTCTCCCAGATAGCCAATGTCATCCTGAGAAAGAAGGCCTCTACACCTGCCATTTTAGAAGGAGGCACTATCACCTACACGATTGAATACGAAAATATCGGCGAAGGCACAGCCACAAATGTAACCATCATTGATGTCATCCCTGAAAATACCTCCCTTCAG